>CALBKL010000286.1 GCA_937895985.1 uncultured Solobacterium sp. | reverse complement strand
TGCATTACAAATGGATAAAACAACAAACACAATAAAAAAACTTGACTCCTCATTAAGTTAAGAATCAAGTTTCATTTCAAATTAAAATTTCGTAAAACTAGTTATTTAATAGTTTGAATATTTCATTCGCTTTGCTGCGACGATAACCACCAATACTGCAGATAGTAACATTATTAACCCATATACCTTTACATGAGTATCATCACTTGTTTTTGGTGTTTGTGTAGGAGTTGGAGGATCAAGTGGTCTTTTGTTTGTAACTTTAAAACCTTGGGTGACGTCACCTGTATACTCTACATCAAACCTCTTTCCATCTAATTCAATGATATTTCCATTTTCACCTACTTCTTTAATAGTATAGGCAACTTCAGAACCATCATTATTATATTTTTGTAGATGTGTAAATGTATGTTTCCAATTATTTGTCGCATTTAATTCAACTGTTTCTACTTCATTACCATTTGCAAATAAAGTAATCTTTGTACTATTTGCAGTATCCCCATCCCAATTCTTTTCGACAGGAATATCAATTAAATCAGTAGTATTTGTATTTGTAATCGTAAAACCTTTATCTTGATTTCCTGTAATATCTGTAGCATAGTTTGCAACACTATCTTCCGTTATATAATACTCATACTTCGAAGGATCCTGTCCTGCTACAGTATAAAATTCATATTGTTCTCTAAATATATATTTCCAATTATTCGCTGCATTTAATTCAACTGTTTCTACTACTTCATCATGATTGTCAGTAACATTTCTAGATGTAGCATAGTCAAAATATGTAGTTATATATTTCCGATGTAAAGTAACTTGTACTGATGATTGCATCTTACCTACCCATTTCTTTACAACTGGAATATCAATAATGGAACGGTTGATAATCATATCAATGACTCTTGTATGAACATATTCTGTCTTATATCCATTTACAGGTACTTCTTCAATCGTATAGTTAATCTCGTGTCCATCATTTTCATCAAATCTTGGATAACCTACAAATTCACTTTCCCAACCTTGTTCTTTTGTAACTTGGATTGTACCTACAACAACTCCATCTGCCAAAAGATTGACGGTAATAGAATCCGGTATTACGACTGATGATTGTTGTACTGTAGTAGCTTGAGCGTCTTCTTCAAGAGAAGTATCAACTTCATCAAGACCCGATGCATATGTCACATAGTTTAAGTTATCTGCATCTAACGCATCAGATTCAGCGATGAGCTCATTTAATTCCTCTTCATCATAGGAAACTGAATCTTCTGAATCCAATGTATTAACATTCAACATCACTGGTGGATCTGCGGGACTAGGTGTTCCTGGAATAACAATATTAGGATATTCATTCCAAGATTTTCCTACTTTAATATTAATAATAGAAATATTTTTAAAAATAAAATATCTTTCTTCACTAGAACCGGTAGTAACAGTCTTAAATCTGAAACCATGAAACGCAAAGAGATCTTCATTAATGATTTCTTGTGTAGCCGTATAAGTAATCTCATTTCCATCTTGATCGTATCTTGGTAAATTTGCTTGTCTATATTCCCAAGCATTCTGATAATCCAATATGATTCCATCTCGTTGTAAACCCGTAGATGGGTCCGTTGTTTGAATATTTAACTCTTCTCCATTGGCGAACAAATGCACGCGTGCAGATAGCCTATCATTGCCAGTCCAAAGACTTCTAAATAATATCTCTATTTTTTCATTTGGATTGATTGGTGTTGTAG
>CALBKL010000285.1 GCA_937895985.1 uncultured Solobacterium sp. | reverse complement strand
CTTCATCGCAATTGTATCTAAGATTTCTTCAATCGATTCCTTCTTTAAAAAGCCTGGAGGAGTTAATTGAATCTTTCCACCATCTACTAAGCGACATAATGCATACTGATTTACTACAACGAAGTTTCTTCTCATTACATATCGATATGCCCAAAGAATATCTTCGTAAGGTCTCATCATACCCTCTGACTTAGAGATAACGTAGTTATCTAGAAGAATACAGTTTGTATCCTTATTTACTTGTAAATATGTCTGTAATTCATTCCAAGCTTCATAGAGTCTTCCTGTACTCTCAAGGTATGCAATTGTCTTTTCAACATTCTTATTTTTCTTATTAAATTCATATGCAGAAACTGCACCACATATTACAACTACAATACCTACTAAGAATAGAGTTTTAGCCATATCCTTATTATATTCAACACCATTAGAGAAGTAATAAGTACCAATATATTTACGCATCTCTTCCGTAGTCTTCTGATAAGAATTTCCAATTGCATTTACATATTCATCTGATAAGAACTTCTGTACACCATATAAACGATATGGCTTAGGAGCCAACTCTCCAGTTTTATCATCACCACGTGTTGACCAATATGCTTGTTGTTCTTTCATCTGGTTGTAGATACTTTGATCAATTTTAACTACATTTAATAATCGATTAGTATCAACTGCTACATAGTAATAATCAGAACCTTGATACGCACTATAATCGTCAATCGCGATAATATCGATGTAAGTATACTTACCGTCCTGCTTACTATCATCAGCGTTAAACATAACGGCACTATTCTTATTTGCCAATAGCTTTGGCATTACTCTTGGCAATGTCATTAATCCAATACCAATAATACAAGCAATTAATGACAGAATAATTGCCTGGTTTCCTTGTTTAAAGTACTTCCTAAATCCTTGTTTGATATCTTCCATAAAATCTCCCTCTTTAAACTATAATACTTGTCTATTTTACCATTAAATAATGATGTCTTCCTCAACATTTTTATGATTTAAGTGATGAATATACAGATATGTCTTTTCTGTAACGAGTATAATTACACTAATTAACACAGAAAGTATAAAGAAAAGCTGTATTGGCGTAAAATCAAATGGAAACATTTTTGGCAAAGTTCTTAAATAACTATAGTTACTTCCCATAAAATAATTTACAAATGAAATCGCAAGATTCATCAAAATTGTATACAAGAAAATATCTTTATAACTTAATACAGTTTCCTCTTTCCTTAAAATGATAACTGACGATACACCCAATAATATATGACTAAAGATATAAGTAATGTTTGTAATATGTGGCCATAAAAATGGAGAAGGATCTGGAAAAGAGAACGCAATAATTGCACCTAGAAGACCAAGCCACGAAAAGTATCTCATTAGCTTCTCTTTCTTCAATAAATAGGATACTGCAAGCATGATTGCGGATAATCGACAATGATACAGTGGTAATCCTTCTTTGGTAAATAACATTGGGTTTCCTAAATACCATAGAAATAAAGTAAACTGTAATACTAAACCAAGTATTAAAGAAATCCGCAATAACTTTTTGTTATTCTTTTGCGTATATGCAAACAGTAAAATTGCCACAAACACAATACGAATAATCAATATAGGTATGTTATGAACCCCATCCGGTTCATAGCGAAAGAAATATGACATATTAATAAACCTCTTTAACCTATTATAACAAATATATAGTCATAATATGAAATAGAATTATAAAACATGTATGCATGTAAAAAACGTTATCACATGGATAACGTTTATTTAATATCTTTTGCAGCTTGTTCTCCTGCAAGTCTTCCAGATGTATATGCAAATCCTAAAGTACCACCTTCAAAATCTACATACGCTTTTCCATACATTCCACCAGCATCTGCACCAGCAGCGTATAGTCCCTTAATAACATTGAAGTCTTTATCTAGTACTTGCATATTTTCATTAATACGTATACCACCTAAAGTACCTAGATTTCTAGCGACATACTTTACAGCATAATATGGTCCTTCTTTTACTTCTACAAGACGACTTGTATTTGCGGCATATGCATCATCATGTCCACTTGCAATTGCTTGGTTATATTGATTAACAGATGCTTGTAAAGTAGCTACATCCACATTCATTGCCTTGGCAAGTTCTTCGATTGTATCCCCTTTATATACAACATCAGTATCTAATAATTTATCTAATGTAATCGTGAAGTCGATCGGTGTATGTTGTTGTGCATACATTGCATCTGTGCTATTTGGTTCATTGAATTCCATATAGAATTGTTCATTACCAACCCATGATGCATACTGATCTTCAATCACTGCTACACCACTTTGTGCTATCTTCTTGAGAATAGAACTATCAATAATAGCGTACTCATACTGTCCTGGTTGCTGGGCAATTTCCCCACCATGTTCTGCAAATGAAGTAACCTTTGTTTCATCAGAATAACGCTGACCAAGTGAATTAATACGTAAGAATGGGAACATGGTAAATGTAGTCATTGAAAACCAATCTTCACCAAGTATTTGAGCCATTTGACCGATTTCTTCTGGTTTAAAAGTCTCCCAGAAATACTGTGTTACACCTAAACCAGATCTTCCAGCCCCAAGGCTATAAGCCATATTGATACCATCACCTGTATTCTGTGCAACTTCACCCATCGTATATTGATCACCAATATACTTTTCTAGCATCTCCTGATTACCACCATATCCACCAGTAGCGATAATAGCAGCCTTTGTATTAATTTTTAGTGTTGAGCCATCTTCCTTCTTGGCAAGAACTGCTTTTACACCATTTTCATCTTTTTGAATTTCATAAGCTGGTGTTGACCAACGTACTTCTCCTCCAGCATTTTCAAACTCTTTCACAAGTTTCTTTAGCGCAATACTGCCACCTTCATTATAACCGTGTAATGTTGCAGGCATACCTACATGGTTGTAGGCAGAACCTGAACCTGCATCAACCAAATTTAGTTCCATATGATTATCTAGTAACCAGTTTACCGTATTACCAGCCTCATCAATAATATGATCAACCAATAGTGAATTCATGTATCCATTAGAAGCCTTATAATATTGTTCATATAACCAGTTTTTATCTACTGTTTTACCTTGTTCCTGTTGTAGACGGCTATCTGCCGCAAACATACCACCAGCAAGTGTACTAGCTCCCATTGGTGTAGCTGTTTTTTCTAACAACATAACTTTCTTGCCTTCTTGTGCTGCACGCAAAGCTGCTGCAGTACCAGCTCCACCTGCACCAATGACAACGATATCCGCTTCCACTTCTTCTACTTGATTATTTGTTGAAGCTGTCTTTTGCGTTAACTTATCCATATCTACACCTGAAGAGGATAACGCATCTTTAACTGCATCCAAAATACCTTGACTTGTAATTGTTGCACCGCTGATTGTATCAATTGCTAGACTTTGTTCTTTTACAATACTTTGTGGAATCTTCTCTAATGCATCCTTGGCAATCGATGGTGTCTCATTTTGTTCAAGAATATCCACCTTTTTTATACTATCATTTGAAACTTCTACTGATACTCTTATGGAACCGTTTTTACCCGTACCACTTCCCTCATATGTTCCAGCCTTAAAGTTATAGCCTTTTGAACTACCACCACAAGCTGTTAAGAACAACGAAAAAGAAACGATAGCTCCTAATAATGCTTTTTTCATACTTTCCCTCCGAACTATATGTTAAATATATAACAAGTTCGTTTTCTAAAAATTTCTAAAAGGAAAAATGAAAATCTCATTTAGAAAGACTAACGTTTCTAATTTATGTTACATTGAATGACCTTATAAATTAATACTATCTGGTTTATCCAAAATCATTGTATTGAGATGATGTCCGATATAGTTAAATATAAACTCCATCACAAAGAGATCACTTTCATTATTATCCCCTTCAATATAGATTGGTAAATCAATATTTTTAATATACGATGCTAATTTTGATGTGTAGATAACTGCAGATTTATATTGATGATTTATAACATCCTTCATCATATTTGAAAAAAAGATAGAACTATCCATTAAATACTGAATACCAATAATCAGTGTATTCGGCTTTGCATGTAGAATGGCTTGATGTTGGTTTTCAGGATTTAGAAATGCCGATGTTTTCTTTTTTAACATCACAAGTTCCATCTGTAATCTCCATACGAAAGAAGGCATTGGCATCCCAACAAATATGATTTCATCCGCAGATAGTATCATTTCAAGCAATTGATCTATTTGTACATGAATATTCTTTTCTTTCAAGACATTTATCTTTTCAAGCATGTAGTTAATATAGTTATTAAATTGATAAATCTTTGAATCCTTTGAAGTATATCTTCCCTG
>CALBKL010000284.1 GCA_937895985.1 uncultured Solobacterium sp. | reverse complement strand
AGTACAGGTGAGTTATATTTAGGAAATCCAAATAAAAAACAAATGTATTTTCAACCAAGATCACTTTTTTATTTCGTATTTACGATTGTTATTTCTACTCTATTTTTAAAATCTTATTGTGGCCTTTTGATAAGTCCATTGATTGGTGTTGTTGTTTATTGTGCGTTTTTCTGCTTGCAAAAATTCTTTTGTAGGAAATATGGTTCATCTGGTTATATGGCGATTATGGGAATTACGATGTTTATATTCTTTGTAATCATGATGGTGTTGTATAGACAGAAGCAGGCTAATCTTAAGGCAGCACCAACAGATGATTTTCCATTACAACTTGTTGATATTGATGTCGAAAATCAAACGATTACACATGGAACTTTTATAGAGCAGAAGGGTCTATTTGTGGAATGGACGGAGTACGTAATCTCACAAGGAGATGCAGCACAAGAAGTTCTATCGTATACGATTTATCATTCATCTTCTCCTTGGTTGATTCATAAGCAATATTTATACTTATCTTCAGGTATGAAGGCAACAGATATCAACGAACTTTGGAAACAAAAATCAGCGATTGTTTATAAGGAATTTGATGACTATGTGTATGTTGTTGATTGTGAAAATGAGTTGATTGAACTTAGGTATTCACAAGAGTTAACTCAACAACAGATAGATACAGTTATCAGAAAGATAGTGAAATGATATGGCACGTGCACAGTTTCAAACATTAACAGAACCGATGTTCTATATTCTCCTATGCTTGCAGAAAGAAGTATGTGGTATTGATATCATGGCTATGGTAAGTGTAATCTCAAATGGTAGAGTTTCCATTGGACCAGGTACTTTGTATGCGATGTTGCAAAAGTTTGAGGATAACGAAATTATTGAAAAGACTAGAGAAGAAAATCGTAAGAAGTGGTATCTTATCACAGATGCAGGGAAACAAATGCTTGAGGACGAATTAAAACGTCTAGAATCAATGTTGAGTGACGCAAAGTCTACGATGAAAAATAACTAAATGATTTCATATAAATACAATCTACGAATATTATTTGGTATGATATAGATGAAAAACAAAGGAGAACAGCTTAATGAAGGTTGTACTAGTAGCTGAATCAGGTGCGGATATTCCAAAGGACATAGCCGAAAAAGAAGGTATCTATATCGTTCCAATGCATGTCACTTTTGATGGTGAGACAAAAGATGATGGTACTTTCCCAGCATCAAATATCATTGATTATTTTGAGAAGAACTTAAAGATTCCAAAGACGAGTGGTTCTACTATTGTGGATTTTGATTATATCTTTGATCGTATTCACGAAGAGCATCCTGAAGCACATATCTTGTATCTAGCATATTCTTCTGTAACAACTTGTGCTTACGGTTGTGCACAGATTGCAATGGAAAACCGTGATTATATTACGGCAATTGATACAAAGCTTTATTCAATTGGACAGGGTCAAGTATTAGTGCGTATGGTTGAATTATTACGCGAACACCCTGAATGGGGTATTGAGGAAGCGGTAAATGCTGCCAATGACTTGATTGCTAGAGGTCATATGTCATTTATTCCGAAGACGTTAGCTTTCTTGGTCGCTGGTGGAAGAGTCAGTAATGCGAAGGCTTTATTAGCAGGTGTATTACTTTTACATCCATGCATTGAAGCAAAGAATGGACGTCTAGTCGCTGGTAAGAACTATCGTGGCAAGATGAATCGTGTGATTTTTAAAATGATGGATGACTTCCTCGTAAATAATGCGATTGCTAAGGATGAAGTGTGGTGCTGTACTACGGTTGGCTTTGATGAAGCACTGAAACCGGAAGTAGAAGAATATCTTCATACCAAAGGAATTGAAAAGGTACGTTGGTCACAATGTGGTGGTGTTATTACCACTCATGGTGGACCGGGTGCATTTGGTATTGCGGGATTTCGTACGAAGTAAGTAAGGTGCAGATATATCTGTACCTTTTTTATGAGATAGTATTATTTTAAATTTATTCGTAATAGATATATACTAATGGACGGGAGAGTAAAATTATGTATAACGTTAGAAAGATTCAAGATGATATTTATTGGTTAGGTGCCTCAGATCGACGCCTTGAAAAGTTTGAGAATACATATAGTGTTCCATCAGGAATGTCTTATAACAACTATTTGATTTTAGATGAGAAGACATGTCTTGTGGATGGCATTGATTACAATGTTGCCCAGCAGTTCTTTGAAAACTTGGAGTTTGCTTTGCAAGGTAGAACATTAGATTATATGATTGTTAATCATATGGAGCCTGATCACTGTGCAATCATTCCGCAGCTTGTACAGATGTATCCAAATATGAAATTAATTGGTTCCATGCAAGCATTCAAAATGATGAACCAGTTCTATCGTTTTGAAACAAATAGTCGTTCCATCGTTGTAAAAG
>CALBKL010000283.1 GCA_937895985.1 uncultured Solobacterium sp. | reverse complement strand
CAATCAATGTAAGAACAAAGCTGGTAAATGGCTGTACTTATCACATGGTTGATGAAGCAGGAAATCAAACTTATTTTAGTGTTCCTGGTGGTGAATATAACTTTGATGTGTCATTTGTACAGACATTAGAGAAAGATGATATCCATGCGGTATTACTCTATGGAGAAATGCTAAGTGGAGAAGGTGTTATTGATTTATTGAATACTTTAGATGATTTAGAAAAACCTATCTATTTTGTGCCAGGTGAATTTGGTGATCAGATGGATGAGGATGTTTTCCGTGCACTTTGTTCATTGAATCCAACATTATTATTGTCTGAAACAGATGCGTATTATCTCTCAAGTGAAAAATATCATGATTTTAAACTGACGGCTGAATACTTACATACGATGACTGGTTCAAATATTATGATTTTTAAGAATGGTGAAGGCGTATATTCTTATGGTGATGAGAAGTTTATGTTGCCGTGCGAGCATGTATCTGATATCGAACTACAGGCAGCTGTATTCGTTCTTGCACAATTAGCTGGTGTTGATGTGAAGAACAGTATGGCGTTCATGTGTGACTTTGCTGAAAAGTTAGTACATGATTATGACGATTTTACCTTCGCGGAAGGTAAGATTAGACTCGCGGAAATCATCGCGCAGAAGTGATGCAAAAAAAAGGATTAACAACAATTGAAATAAACCAGCGTATTCAAGAGAACAAAGTGAATGGTGAATCAAAGAAATTATCAAAGTCGACAATAAATATCATCAAAGAAAATATTTTTACATATTTTAATCTTTTAAATGTCATACTTTTCATATTTGTATTTACGACCGGTAAATATCAAAATGCGATGTTTATGGGTGCAGTCATAACAAATGCACTCATCGGTATGATTCAAGAGATACGCGCAAAAAAACTATTGGATCAGATAAGGATTCTCACAACTACGAAAGTAAATGCTTATCGTGATGATGCATGGATTGAAATTTCTGTTGATGAGATTGTACAAGATGATGTATTAGGTTTACAAGCAGGGATTCAGGTACCAATTGATGGTGTAATTACTGAAGGTAGTCTAGAAATTAATGAGAGCCTTTTGACTGGTGAATCTGATACAGTTTATAAAAAAGCTGGAGATGCTGTTTATAGTGGGACAATTGTGCTAAGTGGAGATGCGGAAGTATCTGTAACTAAAGTGGGGCATGAACGTCAAACTGAAAAGATTTTGGAAGGCTCAAAGATATCTGGGTTTCAGAAGAGCGCATTACAGAAAGATTTGCAGAAACTGATTAAGATTGTATCTGTCCTAATTGTTCCTGTTGCATTGATACTTGTGGGAATGCAGATGGGAGTAAAAGGGGTAGGATATTCGGCTATCGTATTAAATACATCAGCCGCAATCATCGGTATGATTCCAGAAGGCTTAGTTGTACTAACAAGTGTTGCCCTAGCGGTTTCTACCATGCGTTTATTAAAATTAAAGGCACTTGTGCAGGAACTATATTCAGTTGAAGGTCTTGCAAGGGTTGATGTGGTATGTCTTGATAAAACAGGAACACTAACGCAAGGAGATATGCAAGTTGATCATATTGAGATTGTCAGTAATATTTCTGAGTTGAATCTACATGCATATATGCATGCATGCTTAGAGATGGAAAAACATCCAAACCCTACTGCAAAAGCTTTGATTGAGTATTTTAAGAGTGATACAAAAATCCAAGTAGATGATTTTCAACCGTTTGCAAGTGAGCGCAAATATACAAGTGCTTCTTTGCATAATATAGGAACTCTATATGTTGGTGCTTTTGAATTTATATTTGACAAAGAAGATACAGTCTATCAGAAATATCACGATACGGTTTCTAAAGGAGAACTGCGTACGATTGCGATAGCACTTGCAAAAGAAGACAATCAGAAAGAATTACTAGGCTTGGTATATATACGTGATGTGATGCGACCAAATGTGAATGAAACACTGGCCTATCTTTCTAAACAAGGTGTTACAATTAAAATTATCTCTGGTGATTATCCAAATACAGTTTCTTCAATCGCACGAAAAGCAGGGGTACCAGATGCAGATAAGTATATTGATTTATCTGTTGGTGAAATTGATTATAATCAAGTGGTCGAAGAATATACTGTTTTTGGAAGAGTGCTTCCGAAACAAAAGAAAAAACTACTGATAGCGCTACAGCGTAAACATGTTGTAGCCATGGTAGGGGATGGCGTAAATGATGTTCCTGCATTACGACAAGCAGATGTATCAATTGCTATGCTTGCAGGTTCATCGGCTGCGAAAGATATTTCTGATATTGTTTTATTAGAAAATGATTTTAATGTTGTACCTTCGATTGTCTGTGAAGGAAGAAGGGTAATCAATAATATCTCTAGAGCATCGTCGATGTATCTGGTTAAAACTTTATTCTCATTCTTCTTAACGATTTATGTTGCACTATTTCAAACTGTATATCCATTTGTACCAGTGCACTTAACAATGATTAGTGCAATCTGTGTGGGAATTCCAACAGTATTTCTACAACTAGAGCCTAGCTTTGAAAGATTAAAAGGTAGGTTTTTGGTGGATGCGTTTTTACGAGCGCTCCCATCCGCAATTACAGTTGTGCTAGTTGTAGTCTTTACAAAGTTCTATCGTACAACAATGGACTTATCTTTACAAAATGCAAATGCAATCTTAGTATTTGTAACAGGTGTAATCTATCTTTATACCTTGTACCGTATCTATCAACCGACCACAAAGTATCGTTTAATGATTGTACTCATCATGAGTATACTCTTTGTGATTAGCTTTTATTTCACACAATCGCTCCTAGGAATTTCATTTGGTTTTGAACTACTTCCAGTAACAATTATCGTGGGTGTATTAGGTATTATATTCGTGACTTTATTAGGCTTTTTCATTGAGAAAGCGTTCAAAATAAATTCGTGCAATTTAAAGTGAGCTTGTGTATAATTACTATTGCGATGCGGATATGGTGAAACTGGTAGACACGCTGATTTCAGGTGTCAGTGAGGCGACTCGTGCAGGTTCGAATCCTGTTATCCGCACTAATAGTAGGCCCGATAACGGGCTTTTTATTATGTTTCTGAATGGGTGAATTTGAAGTAAAATTGCATATCTTATACAATGTAATCATGAGGTGATATACATGAAAATCATTAAGAATGAAGAAATCAATGAGAACTTGTTTTCTCAGATGATTCGTTTGGATCATGAAGTATGGCCATCAGATGATGAAAATTACTTGCCGACTTCCTATTTGCATAGATTATATGAAAACTCAAAGGATGGATTATTTTTTGCGGTAGATGATGAAGATAAGCTAATTGGCTATCAAACATTAATTTTTGTGGATAAAGATAATTTTCAGAAATATTATGAGACGGGTGATTTTACGGTTTTAAAAAATATGGGTATGAAGAGAGGCGAAAATATCTTATATATCTATACTGCCAATATTAAAGAAGAATACCAAGGTAGTGGTTGTATGAAAGAAATCGGAAAAGCAATCGCTTCCTGGTTAGTGGATCAGGAAGAAGAGGGATATCATGTATCGGTTGCCTATGCGGAGGCAGTGACACCATCAGGTGTAAAGACAGTTACTGGTGGATATGGGATGGAACCGATGGAAGATGTGGATGAAACTGGTCTTGGCCATTATATCTTGAAAGATGGAATGAAAGCATATTGTAAGAAGATGATAGAAGATACTGACTAGATAATTGTGGTTTTATTGTTTTGATATTTACAGCGTATATTTATAAGCCTAGAATAGTACTGGTGAGTTTTTAAATCGAAGAGGGAAAATATGCGAGGACTCGGAACAATTATTAATATCATTTTAATTGTGTTAGCTGGTACATTTGGCTGCTCTTTTAGTTCTAAAATGAAAGAGAAAATGCAGGAAACCTTATTTCTGGTCACTGGTGTTGCGGTTATTTTTATAGGTATTGCAGGTGCGATGGAACAGATGTTGTGTATTGAAAATGGTAAATTGTCACCACGCAATATCATGATGGTAATCTGTTGCTTGGCAATCGGTGCGATAGTTGGTGAATATTTTGACTTAGATGGAAAAATTAATCAATTCGCAGACTATGTAAAAAAGAAAAGTAATAATGGAAACGATACAAAATTTGTAATTGCCTTTGTTAATACAAGCTGTGTCGTATGTATTGGGGCTATGGCAGTCATTGGCGCAATCAAAGATGGTGTTAGTGGTGATATCACAGTACTAGCCGCTAAGGGTGTAATTGACTTTATCTTAGTGAGTGTGATGAGCGCTTCACTTGGTAAGGGATGTATGTTCTCAGCAATTCCGGTCGCAATCTTTCAAGGTAGTATTACCTTGCTTGCGATGATGTTAAATACAGTTGTGCCAGCTGTCGCATTAGAGAATCTTTCATGTGTTGGATCCATCTTGATATTCTGTGTTGGAGTCAATATGGTATTTGATCGAAAGATGCGAGTGGCTAATGTGTTACCGGCAGTTATCATCGCTGTGATATGGGG
>CALBKL010000282.1 GCA_937895985.1 uncultured Solobacterium sp. | reverse complement strand
GTTTACTTGTATTTAAGATACCATCAAATAAGTCTAACATCGCTTGGATGTCTTCCTTACGGCATTGATCATCGACTTCTTCTTTTAATTCTTGTTCGATTAACGCTACTTCATATGGTTCTAAAGACTGCACCTTCTCTTTGAGAATTGCACGTGCTTCGTCCATTGTAAGCTTTCCTTCATCATATGCATTACGTACTTCAAAAACTGTTTTTAGTTTTTCATCATTTACATTATTTAAATATTCTTTCATATCAGACACCTCCTGTTAGTATCAACAAACTAACTGTATCAATTATCTTTTATTTTGTCATTTGAGATTATCATATTTTTTCTTAGTGTAAAAAAGACCATAACTTTCGTTATGATCTAGTATGAATCATTTTGTTTATTCTGCACCTGTAACTGTCATGCCTTCTATGCGTGTTACGGATGGTACGACTAGGTTATTGTACTGTACTGTTTCTTTTGACATGTATAGTTCTTTTACGTAGTCGTTCATACTTCCGGATAAAGATCCTCCAGAAACAACCGTTACCTTATCGTCGTCATGCAAGTATCCTAGACGGATTTCACCAAAGACATTACCTGTGACTGGATCGACTTGGAAATCGGAGAATTCTACAACTTCTAAATACTTACCTGTACGAAGTGTAGCCTCATCATTTTGACCACCTGAGACAACGACGTTAGAAATCTTGAAGCTATCCTTGAGGTTCATATAGCTAGCAAACATACAGCCACCCCAGTATTGCATTGGAACGTTTGCGTCTAAGAGTGTTACTTCACGGATTGGTGCACCTTCATCATCGTAATTGAAGTTTTCAGAAGAATTTGGTAATTCCTTCACTGTCTTCAGTGTTACTGTATCGCCCTTTATACCTTGTGCGATAGCTTCGCCAATCTTCCAATCACTCAGCTTACGATAAACACTAGCTGCAGATAACTTCTGAATGAAGTATTGATAGATGCTTGTAGAATCGCTTGTACTAAAGATAACAGCCATCTTAGGTAGTTTAGGTGTAGGCACTGCACTCAGACGGTCTTTACCATACTGTAAAGTCTTAGTGACGTCACGTGTTAAACCTTCTTTATCACAACCTCCTGAGTTGTACATACGATAGAGTTCAATTTCATGGCCATCTTTGCGGGCATTGACAACTGCTTCTACCATGGAGTTTGGATATGTCTCACAAAGGTCAACGCCTTCGGAGTTTACATAACGACGTTCTACTTCATTAACGAAAATTTCATAGCTGTTGATATCTTCTGTTTCTGTTTCATGAATCGAACGCATTGTTGTAATAAAGTCTTCTGCAACCTTTGCAATATCAACTGTCTTTTGATTAGATACTACTTCCTGACTTGGCTTTACAAGGGAATATGCCTTGTTTTTTACAAAGCCTGCAGTGTAGATGAGTTGTTCTACTTTACGCTTGATATCTTCAATGGAATCTGTTGGATTGATTTCATCACTTGCACTACCAAGTGCTTCACCGTTATCTAAAGAACGGTGTACTGTTAGTCTAATATGCTCTACATCTTTTGCACGGTTTTGGTCTAGCTCATGACGAATGAAGTAGAATTCCCAGCCACGTGTTTTCGTATCTGTGATTTCCCAAGCATCAGCTTTAGATTCTTTTAGAATTTCTATAATCTTCTCTAACATTAGCCTAATCTTCCTTTCGTCTTTAAATATGGTCCACCATCACTGACTTTAACCCATTCCTTATGGCCCTTACCACAAGCACCACAACCATAGACACCACGATCACCAGATAACATCGAAACATTACCTAATACTTCTGTAACGTATCCTGTCATAATAACTGGCCCAACAATCTTACCTGTTAACTTACCGTCCTTGATTTCGCGACCAAGCTTGAGGATACATTGAATACCCCAGTGCTTTGGATCTTCCATACCAGAGGACATACCCTCTAGTAAGTATCCATGTTTTACAGACGCAATCATATCTTCAACCTTATCTGTACCTGAATCAAAGAGTGTATTTGTCATACGTGTATAAACTTTATGTTCATAGTTTTGACGCTTACCGTTACCAGTTGGTTTTACCCCTAAACGTAGTGCGCTTAAGGCATCACAAATACCGCTACGTAAGATACCGTTTTCGATTTCAATAACATCTCCTGCAAGTGTTCCTTCATCATCAAACGCAAAGGAAGTCACGTTATCTGCACAAAGTGCACCTTCATGCATGGTCACAAGATTACTACCTACTCGTTTGTTGATAAAGTCTTTACCAAGGGCACGGTTTTTAACGAACATATCCATCTCTACACCATGACCAAACGCTTCATGTGCGATAAGACCCGATACTTCTGGTGTTGTGATAATGTCATATTCACCTGGTTCAATTGGGTCTGCAGTTAATACTTCTTTGGCAAACTTCACTGCATAATCAATCTTATCCTTTAACTGTGTAAATACTTCAGGTCCACCTAAAGCAGATAATCCTTGGTAGCCAATTTCATTCTTGCCATCCATCACGATGATAGGTGCGACTACACCTTCGCAATATACATAGCTCTGTCTTAAATCACGATTAGCAGTTAAGAATAACTTTGAAACGTGTGTAGATTGTGCAATCACCATACAGTCAACAACATGCTCATCCTTACTAATCGCCTCAAGAGAATAAGAATTTAAGTCATTTACCAACTTTTCAATATCTGTATTTTCAGGTAACTGTTCACATTCCTTTTCCACAAAGAGTGTTAATGGTTCATCTTCTAACTTCTCTGTGTTGAATACAGCTGTCTTTGTGAGTTTTAATACTGCTAGTTGTGCATCGAGTTCCTTTTTAATCTTGTGGTAAGTTTCCTCGATAGATTCCGCATCAAAATGATTAAATGCATATTCGCTATATAAACCATCTTTATAGACACGTACAACACTACCGCGTTCTGTCGTTAGATTGGAAGAACTGATGACTTTTACCTGTTGAGAGATGCGAATCGCAAAGCCCTTAGAATCTGTCGAAAGAACACTGACATAATCATAATCTTCGCCTAGTTTAGACACTAATTGTTTTAAACTTGGCGCAAGTGTATTTAAATATTCTGAAAATGGTGCTTTCATAATTTTTTCATCCTTTCATTTTGCTATATTGTACATCAATTTATCCTGCTTGGATATTTCATTTTTGTAACATATCATTGCATTTTCATTGTTTTTTTAGTCAGAAATTATTAAAATTGATGACAAATGACAATTATAAGGCGTGGACATACACGGCTTTTTGCATTTTTAGACTTAGAGGAGGATCGACTATGCGTATTGGTATGGATATCGGATCAACAACCATCAAGTGTGTCGTACTGGATGAGAATGATCAAATCATCTATTCCGCATATGAAAGACATTACAGTCACATTCTTGAAAAGACACGTGAACTGTTAACGTCTTTAAATGATACATATTTAAAAGGTAAAAAAGCATACTTTGCGATTTCCGGTTCTGCCGGAATGGGATTAGCTGATAGTTGTGGTGTTAGTTTCGTACAGGAAGTATTTGCGGACCGCGTTGCGGCGAACCGATTAAACCCTGGCACTGACTGTATCATCGAGCTTGGTGGTGAAGATGCCAAAATCTTATTCTTAACAAATGGTACCGAAGTTCGTATGAATGGATCTTGTGCTGGTGGTACTGGGGCCTTCATTGACCAGATGGCTACCCTTCTAAAGATGAGCGCTGATGAGATGGATAAGGCTGCTCAACAAGCAACACGTAAGTATACGATTGCGGCTCGTTGTGGTGTATTCGCAAAGAGTGATGTTCAACCATTAATCAACCAAGGCGCTTTAGCAAGTGATATTGCGGCTTCTATTTACCAAGCGGTTGTAAACCAGACCATTGCCGGCCTTGCCCAAGGCCGTCCAATCTCTGGAAAGATTTTATACTTAGGTGGACCACTCACATTCTCTAAATGTTTACGTGATAGTTTCAACGAAACATTAAAGGTTGAAGGCATCTGTCCAGAAAACAGTCTTCTATACGTTGCCTTAGGTGCCGCATATTATGCAGATAAGGAAGTTGTGTTTGACGATGTTGTTAAGGGCTTAGCCAACTATGGTAAAACTGCGACATACGCAAGCTTACCACCACTCTTCAACAATGTTGAAGAGTATAACGAATTCAAGAAGCGTCACGCGAAGGCTAGCGTCCCACGCGTAGACTTTGATGAAAATACTGGACCTGTTCATATTGGTATCGACTCTGGTTCGACTACCATCAAGGTTGCGGTCATTGATGATAACGCAAACCTACTTTATACAGACTATCAATCTAATAGTGGTAACCCACTACCTATTGTCATTGATGTTTTAAAGGGTCTATATGAAGCTCATCCAAACTTAAAGATTCAATCTGTAACAACAACTGGTTATGGCGAAGCCCTAATGACACATGCATTACATACTGACTTTGGTCTTGTAGAAACAGTTGCTCACTTTACAGCTGCGAAACACTTCATGCCAGATGTAGACTTCATCATCGATATCG
>CALBKL010000281.1 GCA_937895985.1 uncultured Solobacterium sp. | reverse complement strand
ATTATACCATATCCATATTTATTTCACTTACTCGCTTGGACATTTTTATCATTTACACACGAAAAAAGGCGTGTTATTACGCCTTTTCACTGAATTTTCAAATTAATGCAAAAAACCTGAGATACGCTTGTACAGTAGTCTAGTGATGACACTTACAACAAAGCCCTTGATTAAGTTAAATGGTAATACACAAACAAAGAGCAATCCCCATACACTCTTAATAAATGGGAAAATTGCTGCACCCATCTTAACAAACGCATCAATAGGCATTCCATATAGTGTTGAATAGAACGGTAATAGCACAAAATAATTCGCTAGAATACCAACAGCAGCCATTACAAGTGTACCCACTACCATACCAATTAAAGCATTTCTCTTAGACTTATGCTTACGGTAAACAATCGCAGCTGGCACAGTGAATGCAACACCGATAATGAAGTTTGCAAGTTCACCTACAAACATCGTCTGTGTAGGCTTAAATAATAATTTCAAGATGATTTTGATTGCTTCAATCAGAATTGCTGCCCATGGTCCAAACGCAAATCCACCAATCAATACACTGACTTCACTAAAATCTAACTTGTAAAAGTTAGGCGCGATAAATAGTAACGGAAAATCAAACAGCATCAGCACAAACGCTACTGCACTGAGGACCGCTACATTCGCAATAAATTTTGTTGTTAAAACTTTCTTACTTCCTGACATGGTTTCATCTCCTTGCCTCAAAATAAAAGAGGCTATCTAAGATAACACCTCGGGTAAAAATTGATGATGAAAAAACTTTTACTCTTCCATCCAGACTTTACTGTCGCCATCGGATTTGCACCGATTCAACCTTTCGGTTCGCGGGGTATACCGCCGGTCGGGAATTGCACCCTGCCCTGAGTTTTATCGATTATAGTATACACCAGTTTATCTACACTTACCAGTAAAAAGAAAAGAAGGATTTCTCCTTCTTAGATATTTAGTAATGTCTTTAACATCTCTACTGTGTTTTGCATTGTAAGTGGAATGTAGAAGTATGCAGTACAAATAAATCCTGCAACCACAATCATGAGTACAACCATCTGGGCACTAGTCGCAAATGGTGCTGATTTGATGTATGCCTGAATACGTAGATATACACTAGCCACCATTCCAAGAACACCCAACAAAATTCCTACTAACATCGACTTCGATAACACGATAATCGCAAGAATATATAGCACTGTTGGAAGTAAACTTGCGATAGAAGTTAATGACGCAAGTTGATGACGATAGTTATAAGATACCTTGATATTCGCAATCAAACCACTGATTACTAAATAGATTCCTTCAAATAGAATGAATAAGAATGCTAATTTTAATGCCATGATGAATGTATCGCTAAAATTCATTCTCGTAAATCCAAATGGTGAAAGATTAATATAACTAGCAAGCATTGCAGATAAGAAATACGCAAACGTAATCCAATGAATTGAATTACGAATCGCAACACCTATGAACATCATAAAGTCATCATGGTTTTTCGCAAGACGATCAATCGCATACGCTGGGAATAATAGTCTTGTTAGTGCATCTGTCTTTGCCGTACTAATATCCCTATCTGCGTCCGCAATCAATCGATCTTTGCGCGTCATCTTAACTGGCTTTACCTTTTCTTCAGCTGCGGTTTCTTTTCTATTCGCTTCTTCTTCAGCTTTTGTCGCCTGTAATGCTTTCTTTTTTTCTATACGTTCTTCTTTACGCTTTTGAAAGTCATCTTTTAGCGATGCAAATTTTGCTTGTATGAATTGCCATGCATGCTGGAAAGAGTCCTTCGTCTTATGACCTGCATTAGATAAGAAGGATTTTAGTTTTCCACCTGCTGCAGTTAGCGCAACTTTTGCCTTATCTAGATTTTCATCTAATTTGATATTTTCAACAAACTTTTGAGGACTCAATTGATTGATTACAGTTTCTACTTTTGTTACCTGCTTTTGTGTTTTATATATTGCATGTTGTTTCAATGGTCTATGACGATACTGTACAACACGCTGACGGTAGCTAATAGGAGTATTTGTTCTTCTTTTACTGCCAATAAATCTTACTTTCTCCATGAAACTCGCCTCCAGTAGTTTCATTATAAACAAAAAGCCTATCTTATAACACTCTTAATTATGAAGAATCTTAAAAATCGTTACTTTATCGGTTGACCTCATAATCTAACACAAATTTTTTATCCGCATCATATTCCACAATAAGCATCTCATTCGTTAGTTGGATATAGATATATCGATCCTTAATTTGATATTTTTCTTCTAAATGTATTTCAGAACATAATTCTTTTTTTAATCTAGCAATTGCTGAAAGTTCTTCTAGTTGATAGGAATAGATTATTTCTAAGTTTTCTAGTGTTTTTGCTTGGTTATCCAAATTGACGCTAATTACTGTCACAAGTGTTATCACATATAGAAAGATAACGAGAAAATATACACTGATAAAGCCCTTATTGTTTACATAAGAATACTTCATATTCGTGGTTATCTCTAACATATCTTAGAATCACACTATCTTTCTCTAAGTAAAACATTGCATTCTCTATATTCATTAAGAATATTTGTGTACCTGGCTGTATGATGAGATCTTGATTTACAAGACGTAATCTCATTTCTTCCTGTTGTCTTTGAAATGAGATTGTTGTTGGTTCTAATTCAATGTCATATGCTACAGCTAGATAATGTCGTAATTGCACTAGCGCAATTTGATCTTGTAATGGAGTTTTATCTTTTAAGACACTACGCACAATAGATAAAACTTGTACTGTTATCGGAATGCAGATACATACCGTTAAAATACAAATTAAGATTTCAATGAGTGCAAATCCTCTTCTTTTTGACATTCTTGTAAACACCCTTCTATATCATGCATTGCTTCCACCAACGCTTCTTCCATTTCACGTATCTTTCTTTCAAATACAGTATGTTTGGCGTAATTTGCTTGTATGATACTTGCAATCAAACCAACTAACAATAATGTGATACTTAAACTAACAAATGCTTCCATAGTAAATAATCCCTTTTTATTGAATCGCAAGTCGACCACCACCAAGTTCTACAATAATTGTACGTTCATTTTTAAAATAAATTGTCTTTGCTTGATTCACATTTCCCTTCTGATTAAAACGTACATTATATTCTTCAAAAGAAATACTTTTTGCTTGTTTCATTGCGGTACTTTGTAAGTACAGATAATTATCCACAAACGCATAATATTCAGTATCTGGTATATGTATGCTCGTTGGTAATAACATCATAAATACCGATATCACAAAAAGAAGTACACACATTTCTAGCAAGCTAAAACCTTTATTCGATATACGCATGTCCATCACTAATTACAAGACTCTTTTCCCCATCACAGGTAATCTGCTGTTCCGTTAATAACCCCGCATTCACTAAATCACTAACACTTCCAGGATAACTATCATATTCTAGTTTATATTGGATAATCGCAGAGTCTGCAATCTTCTCCAAAGCCTTACAACCTTTGTCATTTACAATCGTTAGTGTCTTTTTAATATTTGGTATTACTAATAAAAACAGTATTGAAATAATTAAGATAACAATCGTCATCTCTAGTAATGTAAATCCTTTTTTATTCATCACTCACCTCCTATATATTCTGTAACATCTGCATTGGTAACATTAATATCTGATATATTACAAGCAGTATTAGTCCTATCGCCCCATAGCAAGATAGTTGTACGCTACGCGTAAAGATACGTACTTGTTTGATATGTCGTTGCTGGTTCATCACTAGATATCCTTCTAGCATCTTCTCGCAGTTTGACCCATGTAAAGCGATTTGAAAAAAC
>CALBKL010000280.1 GCA_937895985.1 uncultured Solobacterium sp. | reverse complement strand
TCAATGCGATTGTTATCATCGTATTATCACTACCATGTATTCTGGGATTTAATCTATTACAAAACATCACACCCTTAGGTGCAGGCACAAATATTATGGACTTAGAAGACTTCATCGTTAGTAATAACCTACTACCACTTGGATCTTTGATCTTCCTATTATTCTGCACCAGCAAATACGGTTGGGGCTTCAAGAACTTTATTCAAGAAGCCAACGAAGGAAAAGGAATCAAGTTCCCTACATGGACACGACTATATATCTCCTATGTCATCCCACTCATCGTCCTATGGATCTTTATTCAAGGTTACATTAGTACATTTATCAAATAAAAAAAATTAACGTAGAACCGAAAGATTCTACGCTATTTCTTTATTGTTTCACAAATTTTAGGATTTCTTCGTACTTATATACACGTAAGTAACATAGAGCACATACCACAATTACAAGTGTGATAATACCACCTAGAATACTATGGATGATTCCTAACACAACACGATAAGCTACCATCGCAAGTACTGTGTAAATCAAACCGTTTGTTATCTTTTGTCCCCCAGTTGCTTGGTATAAGTACCATAGACCACCAATCACTATTACTAAACATGCGATGTTTAAGAACAATCTAATAATCGCTATCCAACCTAGTGGTGTACATAATATAAGTGCTCTAAGGATTGCAGCCGCAACCAACATATTGATTCCTGTACGATATTGATCCATATATTTCCCTCTATCTTTCTGTTTCTTTAAACGATTCATGTACTTCTGTCGCAACTTCTCGCCCGTCTTTAATTGCGGTTGCGATAGATTGAGGACCTAAATATGCATCCCCTGTTATTAGTACATTTCCTATTGTACTCTGATGTTGACCGGAAGTCAAATTCAATTTTTCATCCAGAACACTAAAGTCTACTTTTTGTCCAATTGCCGCAACGACAAGGTCACATGGAATGATATGTTCACTACCTTCTACTTCATGGGTTGATCTTCTTCCACTTTCATCTGGTTCACCAAGTTCCATTGTAATAACCTTCACACCAGTTACTTTTCCCGTCTCATCACGCAATACTTCTTTAATATTTTCTAAGAAATGGAATATAACTCCTTCATTGCGTGCATCTTTGACTTCGCCCTTGTGTGCTGGCATCTCCGCTTCGCTACGACGATAGATGATTTTTACATCATCCATGATACGTACAAGACTTCTTGAACAATCCATCGCAACATTACCACCACCCCATACAACGGCGTGTTGGTAGTTCTCTTTGTAGAAATCATGCATGTGCTTAATGTTTAAATCATGCAGTAAGGTTAACCCTGCAATACAGCCACCCTTCGCTTCTAAGCCAAACATATTTTCTACCTGGGCACCAATTGCGACTACAATTCGGTCAAACTTCTTTTGTAAGTCACTAAATGGGATATCTTTTCCAATTGTCGTCTGGAAATGAAATTTCACCCCTGCAGATGTGAGTTCATCCATCAGCTTATCGATAAAACTTGTATTGAAACGAAACTGTGGAATTCCTGTATAACAAGCACCACCAGCACGGTCATTCATATCAAATACTTCAACATCGTATTCACCCAGTTTTAAAAGTGTCTGAATACTATATAAGGTTGCAGGTCCTGCACCAATATATGCAATTCTCTTCTTTGTCATCATATATTCCTCTAGTTCCTTACTTTCCTTGTTTTGCGTCTTTAATATCTGTCACAAACCACTTACCATCATCTTGTTGTTCAAGAGTGATAATCGAATCTTCATTGTTATACTTCTTATCTTTTAACTTTTCTGTATAAACGGAATAAATCTTATCTACAAGCTGTTCCATCATGTACTTTTTAGCAGCCTCATCACCATCTTTCTTCTGCATTTCCGTCGCTTCAACAGATAGTGTAGATATTAATGCTTTATACTCTTCACCTGTAAAATATTTTCTAATATCAGCTGTATCTAAAAAATCCATTGAGAAAGTAACTTCATACTTTCTATCGTTTACTTCTTTCACATCTTTAATTTTTGGATTTTCAAAAGAGGAAGTTCTAATTTCTTTTTCAATTTCAGCTAACTTTTTCTTCGCATCATCAGATAAATCTGTTGACGAAAAACTTGCTGGTGTTTTAAAGGAAGATTCAATCGCATCGCACATCTTTTGAACATCTTCACTGGATTGTTCCTTTGCTTTTGCTGTATCTCCAGCATCTAATGCATTGATAAATATTTCTGCTGTCTTTTTAGCCTGTGCCTCAGGTGTCGCCTTACCGCAACCCGCTAAAACCAATAGCATTGTTAACATTAACTTTGTAAATTTCATAATATACCTCACGTTTTTCTGTATTCTACTGTATCATATTTCTACTCAATATGATTTGAATTCAGTATTGATATTACGTATAATAATTACATCGCCGACATAGCTCAGTTGGTAGAGCAACGCACTCGTAACGCGTAGGTCGCAGGTTCAATTCCTGTTGTCGGCACCATTAGACTAAAAGCATCTCCCTTTGTATGCATGATATGCATTCACACATGGAAGATGCTTTTATTTTATTCCTCGTTATACTTCTTTAACTCTAAATTAACACACTCGACATCCGACATAACCCGAATGTATTCAGTGCCACGTTTTTGACGTGTTTCTGCACCCTTACCTGTAATCAAGATAACTGTATTACCTTCTGCATTTGCAGCGTCTTCCACTGCTCGTGCAATGGCTTGTTTTCGGTCGATAATGATTTCATATGGTGTCTTTTCTTTTTCAACTGCTATTGCAATTTCCTGGGCAATTGCCAGTGGATCTTCTTCCCCAGCATCTTCTTCAGTCAAGTAGATGTAGTCAGCGTATTTACCTGCAATTTCTCCAAGATCATGACGGCGATCTTGTGCCTTCTTACCAGGGCATCCAAAGACAATCGTTGCACGATATCCGGGATATTCATTTCGTACAGATTCAAATAATTTCTGAAAGGATAACCGGTTATGTGCGTAGTCTACAATTGCAGTTATCTTTTGGTCGTTTGATGCATAGATTTCCATACGTCCAGGAACCTTTGCCTGATATAGACCTGCTTGAATATCACTGATAGGAATGTCATACAAACGTGCTATTGCAATTGCACATAGTGCATTGGATACGTTAAATAATCCTGGCATCGATAGTTTAAACTCGTCATCAAAGTCACTTCCACGAACATTGAAGACAATATCATTTCCAACTTTATGAACATTGTAACCATAGAAGTCGGCATCTTCATTTGTTTCCGAGAACGTAATTACTTTCTTACTAGCTTTCGCTGCTTCTAAAATCTCTTCACAATGCTCAGAATCTAAGTTTACAAGTCCATATGTGCACTGATTAAAGATACGTAACTTGGACGCAAAGTAATCTTCCCATGTAGGATGTTCAACCGATGATACGTGGTCATAACCGATATTTAAGAATGCCGCAACAGAGAAGTTTACACCTAATACTCGGTCATACTTCAACGCTTGTGAAGATACTTCCATCGTCACAAAGTCAATATTTGACTCAACAGCATTTCTGAAATGTCTTTCTAAATCGAGTGGCTCTGGTGTTGTTAAGTGTGATTCAAAACGTTCAACACCATCATAGGTGCCAATCGAAGAAATCACTGCACTTTCTTGTTTCTCAATACGTTTAAGATATGTATCTAAGATTGTCTTTACATAATATGTCGTTGTGGACTTTCCTTTGGTGCCAGTAAGCCCAATCACATTCAGTTCTTTCCATGGATCGTTGTAGTACATCGTCGCAAGGTTTGCCATTGCATAACGTACATTTGTTAGTGGAATCCATGGAATATTTACTTCTGGATATTCTACTTCACTTAAATATGCAAAGGCACCTTTATTCACTGCATCTTGTAGGTACTGTGCTTTAAAATGTACGCCTTTGCACAAGAATAATGTATTACTAACAACCTGTTGTGAATCACAGGATACAAGTTCCACAACAGTATCCATGCATGTATCAGATAAATGAACTTCACCTAATACATTCTTCTCTTGTAAAAGTGAGATATAGTCTTTTAATAAATATTTCTTCATCTAAACCTCCTATACATGCAATGGTTCACGGCCAAAGAAGCGAATGCATTCCTCTGCTAAAACCTCCATCGCATCAATATAGAATGAAGGTAACCCATGATATTCACGATATACGGATAATTCTGTACAGCCAAGAATTGCACAATCACAACCAGCATCTCTTACTGCTTTATCAATTGCCGCAAAGCTATGACGATTACCCTTTTCTCCACGCTTGATTTCATCATAGATTAAGGACATCACCTTCTTTTGTGTCTCAGCGTCTGGCTGCCATGCTTGCATACCTGCCGCTTCGATTTCACGATGATATACACCTGTCTTAATTGTGCCATCAGTCGCAAGAATCGCTACCTTCTTATGATTTGTTTGTGCCAAGCGTTTTACCGTTTCTCGTGGCATATGAATAATTGGAATAGAGATTTCCTTCTGTAAACGATCTGCGAAGTAGTGCGATGTATTACATGGAATCGCAATACAACAACTACCACAACCCTCTAATAAATGACAATCATGCAACATGCGTTCATATACGACATTCTCATTCCCAGATAGAATCGCAGCTGTACGATCTGGCATCTTTGTATCAGATAGTATCATAGTTGGAATATGATCTTGATCACAAACCGCATCGGTGCGGTCTAGAATCCATTGATATAAGATTTGTGTTGCCTGTGGACCCATTCCACCTAAGATACCTAATTTATCTTTTATCTGTTCCATACATGACACCTCTATGATTTCTTTACTGCGTATGTCTCGTAATTCTTTCTTTGTCGTTTTAAATCATACCAAACCCATAAACGATGGAAGATATTCTTTTCTCCTTTATATACAAGGGAGTTTGTCATCTTGCCTTCTTTTTCTAGTTGTCTCATCTTGTCATGGTAAGAAGATACGATAAAGTCTCTTGCGACATCGGATGGTACAACTTGCCATAAGCTTTCATTCTCGCAGATTTCAAATGGAAGTTCTTTGTCTTCAATGTAATCTTCCACTAGATAACGTGCGATATTAAAACCTGCACCTGTTACATAGTAATTACTTCTCCCTTGACGGCAGTTAATTTCAAATAGTTTTAACTTGCCATCACGTTCATCATACTTCATATCGAAGTTAGAGAATCCAACGTAGTGAATATCTTCTAAGAACTTCTTTAGCTTCATACAGATTTCTTCATTCTTCTCTGTCATGATAACCGCATGGTTTCCTAATCCATGTGGTGTATGTTCCTCAAGTAAGACATGACCTAAGCACATCATCTTCACCTGGCCATTCTTATCAGAATAGTTTGTTAATACACGCATGTAGGAATCATCGCCAGGAATACAATCCTGAATAATCATCGTATCTGGATAACCAGCCGCATAACAACGATCTAATACATCGTATAATTCTTCCATTGTCTGTAAGAGAAACACCTTGTCATTCCCTTCAAACGGATGTTCCCAATAGGTTACAGAATTAGATGGTTTACAAATGAATGGTCCTGTAAATGGCAGCGTAAAATCATGACCCATCTCTTTATGATAGATAAATGTTGCTGGATGGTCTAAGCCATACTGATCACACATCTCATAAAACTTTTCTTTGTTGATGAGGGTATTTAAAAGTTCAGCGTTAATTCCTGCTACGATACAATTCTTTGGAAATAAATGTTTATTTTCAGCAGCTAACTTTACATA
>CALBKL010000279.1 GCA_937895985.1 uncultured Solobacterium sp. | reverse complement strand
CTTATTGGCGATTCGTGTTGTATCACAGACTGAATTAAATTGTTATGAAATCCTTGGATATATTCATGCAAAATACAAGCCGATTCCAGGAAGATTAAAAGATTATATCGCTGTACCAAAACCAAACATGTATCAGTCTTTGCATACAACGATTCTTGGCGAAGATGCGAAGATCTTCGAAGTACAGATTCGTACAGAAGAGATGGATGCGATTGCGGAACAAGGTATTGCGGCGCATTGGCGTTATAAAGAAGGTTCTCGCTATGATGCCAAAGCTGAGCAAAAGGAAATTGAAGATAAACTAACTTGGTTTAGAGATTTTGCGTTATATAGTGAAAGTGAAACCAACACATCTGCGACTGATTACATGGAGCTATTGCAGAAGGATGTCTTTGAGGCCAACGTATATGTAATGACACCTAAAGGAAGAGTCATTGACCTTCCAGCAGGAGCTACACCAATTGACTTTGCCTATCGTATTCATACGGATGTAGGGCATACGATGGTCGGTGCGATTGTAAATGATGCGATTGTCCCGCTAACAACAGAACTACATACAGGTGATGTTGTAAATATCAAGACATTAAAGGGTACGGGTCCATCTGAAGACTGGCTCAAGATTGTTAAAACAGCACAAGCACGAAATAAAATCCGTGCATATTTCTTAAAGAAGGAATCAGAGAAGCGTGAAGAGAAGATTGAAGAAGGCGAAAAGATTTTGATAGAAGAACTTCGTAAACGCGGTGTTGATCCAAAGGAATTTATGGATCGCAAAAAGATTGATAGTATCTCAACTGGGTTCCAAGTATCTAACTACAACGATTTCATGTATGCAATTGCGGTAAAGTCGATTAACCCATCGTTAGCTGCTGAACGTTTAACAAATGTAAAACAACGTTCAACAGAAGATGGAAATTTATCGCGTGTACTCAATAAAGAGACGGTACACCGTGTTTCTAAATCAGGACTAGTCGTTCCTGGTGTTGAATCGATGAAGATGTCACTAGCACACTGTTGTTTACCAGTCTATGGTGATCAAATTATTGGGTATATAACACGAAGCGAAGGTGTTAAGGTTCACCGTATAGATTGTCCTAATATTAGGAATGAGAAAACAAAACTCATTCATGTAATGTGGGAAGATGGTGATGCGGATCGTATGTATGATTCTGACCTCAGCATCATCTGTAATGATCGACCACACTTACTTACGGATATTGTTAATACAATCTCGCAATGCAAGGTACAACTTGAATCAATTAATGTTACAGTCAACCATGAAACACTAACATCAACTGTAAAAGTATCGATGCGAGTAAGAAATTTGGAACAGATGGACAATGTCTTTGCGAATATTCGTAAAGTAGAGTCTGTACTCAGTGTTGATCGTACAACACATTAATAAACTACTTGAGAAAAGTAAGCGTAAGGGCTATAATACTACTAAATTCTTAGAAAGAGAGTTCTTGTTAGAAGACGATAGAGCGACAATGGTATGGTGCAAGCAT
>CALBKL010000278.1 GCA_937895985.1 uncultured Solobacterium sp. | reverse complement strand
CTCTAAGACTAAGATTAACTTTGGCTTGTGTCGTGCAGGAGGCTCATTGTTTTTTGCGATTCTTTCTGCAGCGATGGGTATTCTCATTGAAAGAATTGGTATGAAATCTATTCCAACTGCATTATTTATCATTACATTTTTAATAATTATTTTATGCATATATATAACACGTCATCGTATCCATACTACGTATGAGTCTACAAATGATTTGACGGATCAGAAATCTAGCACGTTGCTTGTTTTCTTCAAAGAAAATCCGAAGTTCATGCTTTTATCCATTGCGATGTTATTTATCTATTATGCACATGCTTTTATCACAAACTTTACAATATCTATCGTACGCAATGTTGGTGGAGACCATCGTGAGATGGGATATTTGATTGCCTTTATGGCTCTCATGGAACTTCCAGGAATGATAGGGTTTAAAGAGATTAGTCAACGTTTTAAAGTATCTTCATTACTCTTATTTTCTATGATGATGTTTAGTGCAAAAGCAATTATTGTGTGGCTTTCACCATCATTAATGACATTAACATTTGGGTTTGCTTTGCAGGTTGTTTCTTTTGCGCTATATATTCCTGCATCTGTGCAATATGCAAATATTATTATTGACAAAAAGGATACAGTAAAAGCACAGATGATGTTCAATTTGATGCAAACTGGTGGAGCTGTATTTTCCTCAATCATTGGTGGATGGTTAATTGACTTTAGTGGTATATCACATGCATTACTTGTTGGAGCCATCTTATCTTGTATCGGTACAATGATTGCCTTTACAGGTATACAGAATACAAAGGGGTAACTATGAAGAAATTTACTGATCATATTTATTACATGGACAATAATCCAGAAACAGATCAACCATATATTTATTTAATACATGGTTCAAAGATGAACTTACAGATTGATGCAGGAAATAGTCCTGAAAACTATCATAGATTTTTATCTGAAGTAAAAGATTTAAGTTTGAAGGAACCTAAGCTTTTAGCGATTACACATTGGCACTGGGACCATACCTTTGGTATGGTTGCTTGTAATGTACCGGTGATTGCTTCTGCAAAGACCAATGTATACTTAAAAAGAGTAAAGAATTGGGAATGGAGAGAAGAGGCGATGCAAGAACGTTTGAAGACTGGAGAAGATATTCAGTTTTGTTATGACTGTATGCATAAGCAGTATGCCGATATTGGTATGATACAGGTTCGTGAAGCAGATATTACATTTGACTCTGAAATTGTAATTGATTTAGGAGATATTCACGTAAGGGGGATTCATACAGATACGCCACATACACGTGATGCCGTTTTGTATTATGTGGAAGAAGAGAAGGTTTTGATTGCGGCTGATGCCGAATATGAAGATTATTACGATAATAATAGTCAGTATGATCCAGCACGTTTAACATCCTTTATTCAATTTTTGGAGGGATTAGATTTTGCATATTATTTACGTGGACACGATGACTTTAAACTTACAAAAGAAGAAATCTTAAATAAGCTTAAAGCCGCAATGTAAACGCAATCATTTTATAGGTTCAATGGTATAATAAACACATGGATTTAAGTGATAAGAGACTAAAATTAACTCCAAAACGACTGGAAGTATTACATCAACTTGGTCTTCATACAACGGATGATCTTTTAATGTATTATCCATATCGTTATGAGGTTATTACAACTTCTGCTTTTTCAGATTGGAAAATCAAAGATAAAGTCTGGTTTGAAGGGGAAGTTGTTCAACTTCCAAGAAGTTGGCGTAAAGATAGACTTGTAACAACTACTTTTCAAGTGCGCTTTCAGGAGCAAATTTTGACCGTTACTATATTTAATCGACCTTGGGCGAAGTCATTAAATTTAAACCAAATATTGACAATACAAGGTGTATATCAGGGTAACTGTAAAGTTACTGCAATGAGCTATGACACAAAGAGTTTGGTAGAACATGCATCTATTACACCTGTCTATAGTATTAAGGAAGGAATTCGGCAAAAGACATTACAAACAATTATTCATTCTGTTCTAAATCAATTACAGGATGAAATAAATGATGATATCCCTGATGAATTTAGACAAGCATATCGATTACTACCACTCAAACTTGCGTATCGTTGTATTCATATTCCTACTAGTATGAATGAAGTACAAGCTGCAGTACGTACATTAAAGTATGCTGAGTTTTTACGTTTTTTTACGGCAATTCAACTCATGCGTAGTACGGAGGGTATTCGCATTGCAAAGAAGCCGAAAATCTTTTCGTCAAAGACAGCTGATCAAAGAGATACATTAGAGAAGATTTTGTATGATATGGGTAGTACGCATTCGATGTATCGCTTGGTACAGGGAGATGTTGGCTGCGGTAAGACTGTTGTGGCAACACTTGCCTTATATGCAGCTTTCTTAAGCGGATATCAAGCTGCAATGCTAGCACCAACGGAAATACTGGCTCGACAACATTACCAATCAGTAAATGAAGTTCTTGCACCATTTGGCGTTAAAACAGAAGTGTTATATTCAGCCTTATCATCTGCGAAGAAGAATGAAATATTAAAGGATGTGGCTTCAGGGAAAATTGATATCTTGATAGGTACACACAGTATGATTCAAGATACTGTAACCTTTCATAAGTTAGGATTAACTATAGCGGATGAACAACAGCGTTTTGGGGTTGCACAGCGTAAGGCTTTAAAACAAAAGGGTGAGCAAGTTGATTTCCTTTTGATGAGTGCTACACCAATTCCTCGAACGCTTGCGGCATCTTTATTTGGAGATATGGATGTTAGTACGATAGAGACTATGCCAGCAGGAAGAATTACGCCTATCACCACACTTATCAAAGAGAATAGTTTTCGTACAGTTTTAGAAGATGTAAAACGTCTTCTTATAAGTGGAAGACAGTTATATGTTATCTGTGCAGCCGTCGATGAAAATGAAGAATATCATGCTAGAAATGTCTATGATACGATGGAATCGATACAGAAGTTATTTCAACAATATAAAGTAGCCTGCTTGCATGGTCGTATGTCCACAGACGAAAAACAAGCAATTATGCAAGCATTCCATGACAATGATATACAGATATTGGTATCTACAACTGTGGTTGAAGTTGGTGTCAATGTTGTGAATGCGACAGGGATGATTATCTATGATGCGGACCGGTTTGGTCTTTCACAGTTACATCAGTTGCGTGGACGTATCCAACGTGGTAGTGAACAAGGATATTGTTGGTTATTAACAGCTAGTCAAGATGAACGTGTATTACGGCGTATAGAAGTACTTGTTAAATCAAATAATGGCTTTGAGATATCGTATGAAGATTTACGTTTGCGTGGGCCTGGTGATATACTTGGTACTAGACAAAGTGGTGTTCCAGACTTTATTTTAGGAAATATCGTTGAGGATACCGCAATGATTAATCAAGCGCGAAAAGACGCTTTAAAAGTGATGGAATCTGCAGATAATCCGGATTATCAGATATTATTAGAAACCGTTCAAAAGCGGAATGAAAAAAATGCGGAATATGCGGATTAGGAGGTGTTATTTTGAATATTATTGAATGGCTAGAAAATCGTCATATCAAGGTAAATAATAAAAAGATGGTACAACAGGCTTTTATACATTCTAGTTATGCACATGAGCATAAGAGTAAGAATGATAACGAACGCTTGGAGTTTATGGGAGATGCAGTATTACAACTTTGGTCTAGTAATGCGATTTATCCTTTGAATCTAAGTGAAGGGCATATGACACGTTTACGTGCACAACTTGTTTGTGAAAAAGCATTAGCAATTTATGGTAGACAGCTACATCTCAATGATTATTTATTATTAGGTTCTGGCGAAGAAAAGACGGGTGGTAGAAACAAGGATGCGATTATCGCCGACATGTTTGAAGCATTCCTAGGTGCATTATTCTTAGATCAAGGAATGAATGCAGTTGATAACATTCTTTCAGAAGTGATTACGCCAAGACTTGCACATCCTGAAGATGTGGGAGTGATTCATGACTATAAAACAAAACTACAAGAATACGTACAATCTGATTCACGACAGACAGTAAAATACGAACTGGTTAGTGAAACAGGACCAAGCAACGCACCGGAATTTGTGATGAATGTTTTGGTTGATGGATTAGTACTTGGCACAGGAAGTGGACAATCTAAAAAGCAAGCAGAGCAAAATGCGGCTCGAAACGCATTTGAGAAAATGGCTAAATAATAAGGGGGATATAATGGTCATTACAGATATCATTAACGCAGTCAAGACAGGTCAATTAGACGATAAGTTGACAGCACTCTATGGTGCAGAAGCACTTGTATCACAAAAAGTACGCTATGAAGAAGTACTTTTGAAAGCGAAAGATTTATTAGGGGATAAAGAAGCACATATCTTTAGTGCACCAGGAAGAACAGAAGTAGGTGGTAATCATACAGACCATCAATTAGGTCGTGTAGTCGCTGCTAGTATTGATTTAGATGTCATCGCGGTAGTTGTTCCTACAGATGATTTTATTGTTACATATCATGCTAAGGGATTTAGTGTTAGCCCAGTTGATTTGCATAATTTAGAAATTAATGAGGCTGAAAAGAATACAACAGAAGCTTTAATTCGTGGTATCGCTGCTGGCTTTACAAAAAAAGGTTATAAAGTTGGTGGATTTAAAGCATACTCAGAGAGTAACGTTCTTTCTGGTGGTGGCATGTCTAGTTCTGCTGCATTTGAAGTATTAATCGGAACAATCTTCAGTCACTTATATAATGATGCAGCGATTTCGTCTGAAGAAATCGCAAAGATTGGTCAGTTCTCAGAAAACGTATACTTCATGAAGGCAAGTGGTTTACTTGATCAGATGGCATGTTCTGTTGGTAGCTTTGCGGCAATGGATTTTGAGAATAAAGAAAACCCACAAGTTACTTCAATTCCATTTAATCCAGCAGATTATGGCTATGACTTAATCTTGACAGATGTAAAAGCAAGCCATGCGGATTTAAGTGATGAATATAGTGCAGTTCCTTATGAAATGAAGGCTGTTGCCAAACTATTTGGTAAAGAAGTACTAAGCCAAATTACGTTGAATGAATTATTAGCGAATGCAGCGAAGATTCGTAATGAAGTAAGTGACCGTGCATTCTTACGTGCATATCACTTCTTAAATGAAACTAATCGTGCAAAACTACAAGCAGAGGCATTAAAAGAGAATGATATAAAGACTTTCTTACGCTTAGTCAAAGAGAGTGGTCATTCATCTTATATGTATCTACAGAATGTGTTAATTCCAGGTGACAGTCACAATCAAGCACTCGCGATTGCGTTAGCTTTAAGTGAATCTGTACTTGGTGATGATGGTGCGTGTCGTGTTCATGGTGGTGGTTTTGCAGGAACAATTCAAGCATATGTTCCACACGCAAAGACGGCTGAATATATTGCTTTAATGGAAGCTACATTTGGTAAGGATTGCTGCTATAAGTTACGTATCCGTGACTGTGGTGGTATTTGCGTTATTTAGTGAGGAAAAAATGTTAAAAGAAAACTATATTTTATTGGGAAAGGCTGGCGATAAAGAAATTCGCTTATTGCCAAACATGTTAAACCGTCACGGCTTAATTGCGGGTGCTTCAGGCACTGGTAAGACTGTTACATTAAAGGTTATAGCAGAGTCATTAAGCCAATTGGGTGTATCTACATTTATCGCGGACGTTAAGGGTGATTTATCAGGAATGATCCAAGAAGGAGATTTATCTGCTATTTCAGGTAGACTTGAAAAGCTTGGTATTACTGATTTTGAAGTACGTAAGTTCCCTGTACACTTTTTTGATGTATATCGTAAGAAGGGTCATCCAATTCGTGCCATCATGGAAGAATTTGATTCTTTATTACTTGCGCGTATTTTAGAACTTACAGATGCACAAGAAGGTAACCTTCAAATCATCTTGAAAGTTGCTCAAGATATGAACCTAGATATTATCGACTTGAAGGATCTTCAAGCGATGACGAATTATGTTGGTGAACATGCTAGTGAGCTTTCTTTGAAATATGGTAATGTTACAAAACAAAGTATTGGTGGTATTCAAAGAAAGTTATTACAGTTAGAACAACAGGGTGCAACAAACTTATTTGGTATGCCAGCACTTTCTATCCATGATTTAATCTGTACTGAAGGTGGCTTAGGTATGATGAATATGTTGGAGTGCCAAGAGTTATTTCAACATCCACTTCTATACGCTACATTCTTGTTATGGTTATTAAATCGTATCTATCAAGATTTACCAGAAGTTGGTGATGTAGAGAAGCCGAAGATTGTATTTTTCTTTGATGAAGCGCATTTGTTGTTCAAGGATGCACCTAAGGCGTTACTCGATAAGATTGAACAGATTGTTAAGTTAGTTCGGTCAAAGGGTGTTGGTGTATTCTTTATTACACAATCTCCAAACGATGTTCCTAATTCAGTTCTTGCACAATTATCCAATCGGATTCAACATGCATTACGTGCATATACACCTACAGAAATCAAAGCTGTTAAGCTAGCTGCTGATTCCTTCCGTGCAAATCCTAATCTAGATACAGCAGAACGTATCACGAACATGAAGACTGGTACTGCATTAGTATCTGTATTGGATGAAGATGGTGCTCCTACAATTGTAGAAGAGACAATGATATTACCTCCGATGTCTTCGATGCAGATTGCGGATGAATCTTTGGTGATGCAGACGATTCAACATGATTCTATTTATGGTAAGTACGAAAAAGATATTGACCCTGAAAGTGCATTTGAAACAATGACTGCAATCAAGGAGCAAGAGGAAGAAGAAGCACGTCTTGCTAAAGATAAGCTTGCTCAAGAAAAACTTGCAGCTGCTCAGGCAAAAGAAGCTGCGAAACGCAGCAAAGAAAATGACTGGTCAGGACGTATTGCAAAGAAGATTCGTAATCGTACAGAAACAGAATTAATCAATGTTGGAATTCGTTCCGCAAAGAAATTCTTATCCGGATTCTTTAAGTAAGTTATAAAGTGACTAATATGGTCACTTTTCTTTTTGTTGAATTCTATAAGATGCTTATACAAGAATGAGGGGAAGTAAAAGTGTTTTTATGTTAAAATAAGGGGACGAAAAGGAGTAACATATGACGCAATATTTAAAGGATTTAGTGAAAATAGATAATCAAGATGAGCTATATGATGAAATCGAAATTGAACGAGTTCGTTTATTTCGTGCACAAAATCTTTTAGAAATACATTTACATACTCCAAATGTATTATCTTTTGATATTTATCAAGAAATCCGTCATAAATTAAATGATTTAACAGGCTCAAATATTAAATTATTCATTCAGCCTGAACAAAATCGATGTAATCAAGTCGAAATCAGAAAATACTTAGAAGTATACTTTCATACAAATCCTGAGATGCGTATTCTTGAAAGTGGGACTTTCCAATATGATGCGCAAAAGTGTGTTATTAAATATGCATTTGCTAGTGTAACTGATAGTGACCGTGCTAGTAGTTATATTGAGCATGTAGAGTCCTTTTTAGCGATGATTGGTTTGCATGGTGTGAGTGTACTTACAGAAACATTAATTCCTGTTATGCAAAAGGAAATCAAAGAAGTCAATGTAAAGATTGTGAGTGATGAGGTTGAAAAGCCACAAGAAAAACCAGCATATAAATACCAACGTACCAAGATGGATGATTACGAAAAAATTAATTTAGTTGATGTTCATGACCCTATTGCAGACATTCAATTTGAAGGTGAAGTATTTGGAAATGACTTCATTGAGATTCGTAAAACTGGAAAGACAATTCAAACCTTTAGTATTTTTGACGGTACAGACGCAATTTCGGTTAAACGCTTTGAAGGTAGAGGTGTAACAAAAGAAGATTTATCTTCGATTCGTGATGGTGATTATGTCCGTATCTATGGAACAATTTCTTATGATAATTTTGCAAAGGATTTAACCTGTATCGCTTCTAATGTTATAAAGATTGAGAAAGCAAAGACAGTTGATTTAGCAGAATCTAAGCGAGTTGAGTTACACATGCATTCAAACTTATCTGAAATGGATGGT
>CALBKL010000277.1 GCA_937895985.1 uncultured Solobacterium sp. | reverse complement strand
CTGTAACTTGTTTATTCTTTTAAATTGGCATGCGTTATGATAGTTGCGTTTTTCAACATATCTTGTGTAATGTAATCTATTTTAAATCTAAAGAAATTATTAATTTGTTATTATCAATTCGAGATTATATAATAAGGCGTTAGAAAGGTGGCTATAGTTATCTGATGAATGCATGTAAACTTTTGCGTAAATCAATATTCTTTGGATTGTTATGTACTGTATTTGTTGGTACATCTTTTAGTCGTCCATTATCTGTACAAGCAGAAACAATTACGGCATATACAAGTGATACTCCTAGCGGTTTACCAGAAGATGCGTTTAACGACTATTGGAAGATGGCCACCAAAACATATACCTATACACCACAAGTGGATGACTATATAACTGTACAGGGAGATCATTCATCACTTACAAGCCCAAACCAAATCAAACCATATGAATCCTTTGTGGAAAATCCAACCACCGCACTTTTTCAGAAAGTATCTGATTTTACAGTTTTAGATTCTCATGAATATGATAGTTCTTTATTCTCAGATCTTACTTTGAAATATACAACGGATGAAGATGCAGTAACAAACTATATCAACGCGCATCCGGAACTATCTACCGTCACAGACCATCGCATCTTACTACCAGTTTTTGAGTTTGATACCGATAATGATTTAGCGACTTTCCAAAATAATTTTGACACCGACCTTGCTAATGGTCTAATTCCTGCAGGCGCAGTTGGTCGTGATAATCAAGCTGTCATTGACCCAAGTCAACCACTTGGCCAATATTCACTAGAGAAGACATTGACATATGATACGGCACATGGTTTCTATTACATCTACCAATTACATGTAGGTATCGCTGATGTGGACCGCCAAATCACTACCCTTGTGGATAGTAATGGAAATGAAACAGAAATGAATGGACTCTACACAGCACCTGCAGTATTGGGTAACGATATCCTAGACCACAAGAAAGTTTTCCACTATTTAATCCCAGAAGGAAAAGAGGGTGATGGTAATCTTGTACGCCCTGCCATACATATCACACGTACTTACTATTATTACAAGTTAGCCCATACTGCTTATGTTGGTGATGATGGCACAACTCTTAAGACAATGGATGAAGGTCTTCAACCAGCACCAGCCACAATTTCATCCTATACATATAACCATACAGACGAAGCGGCAGCCGTCCCTACTTTAGATGTAGATAAAGTAACACAACGCTTATTAAATCAACTCAAAGCACAAGATGTAACTCAACTATTCTCTCGCGCTAACGCTACACAAGTTGGTGATATTGTCATTGAGAAAGACGCAAATAATATTCCAAGTGTTTTTGTCTTGGAACCTAGTGGGCTTTCTTATAATATTTCTTATGACGAAAATGGTAATCTTCGTGTACTCGACCACGATGGAAACCCTGTCTATTTTGATAATACCTTCCAAGATGTCTTATATACAACAGCTACAGATGATTCCTTAGCAGTTGGTGAATATCGGGTTACTTACTCGCTTTCACCTCTTATCCATGATTTATATCGCATGGATTCTGTACAACATCTCTTTGTAAATCTAGTTGTAGGTACACGCGATGATAGTCGCATGGAGAATCCTGTTGATCGAACCCATGTATATACTAGAGTTCCTAACCCAACACCACCTACTTCACCAAATACACTAGAACACACACCAAATACAGCTGACCACAGTCATACTTCACGTGATGCGTTTGTTTTAGGAATTTTTTTATTCCTTGCGATATGTATTTCCTTGTTTAGAAACCATATTGAAAATTCTCCACGTTAGTTTTGCCATATCCAATGTGTATCCAAGTATTCTTAGAA
>CALBKL010000276.1 GCA_937895985.1 uncultured Solobacterium sp. | reverse complement strand
TCCTCTTCGTCGGCAGCGTCAGATGTGTATAAGAGACAGTCATTGTAGCGTTCGGTTCACTGCCTGTATATGTTGCAACCCCGAGATAGCCATATACAGATTTTGTATCAGTAGCGTACTTAATCATTTCTTCGGTAGGTTTAAATGTATATTCTGTATCAATATCGTTAGTGTTTAGCCATTTGTAACCACTGTTACCAACCACCCAAACTAATGAATGTCGGTACTTATCAACTTTTTTATCTAATAACAAAGTAAGCGTATCTGTTCCGTCAAGTTTTACATGGTTTTTACCATTTTTCCAAGATGGTGTGCTTGCACGTGGAATATTCGGAAGTGTAATTGCTTCTTCTAAATAAGCATTAGCTGCAGAAAAGTAGAAACTTAAATTTGCATTAACACTCGTTGAATAGTTACCACTGTTGTCGTGGTAAGCCCAGAATCCACCACTTAATAGTGTTCCGCTATTTCTTAATGTTCCGCTACCTGTTACAGTTTCACATCCAGTACCAGTAAATGTCCATGATCCTGAATAGATATAACCACTATTCATTGTGTATGTTGTTTGAACATCTACCCAGTCACGATTTAATTCGATACTGTGATACTGTGCGTTTACTCTGGCCCACAATTTATAGGTAACATTTGCTTGCCCAACTTGTTGAGTTATCTCTTTTATGACTTGCCAATCATTACTTAGCATTACCATTGTTTATATCTCCAATCCAGTTTATAACTGTCGCTTTGACCTTTGCAGTTTTGATAGTTCCGTTTACAAACTGTGTTATTTCAGCGTCTGTCTCTTTTGCTTCTACTCGGTGTGCACCTGCACTTAAATGTTCAAGCACTCGCAAATATGCAAGCATACTATCTACCTTGTCAAACTTTGCCAACAACGTGCCGTCAGATTTTTTAACGTTTACACCATTTGTATCAATGGTAGTAACTGTATCTTCCTTATCTGAACCGATATGGAAACCATTTTCGTCCAACTTATCTGTAATAACATTTACTGTTTTATCAAACTCTGTGCGTTGTACAGTTCTGCTAAAGCCATCGGCAGTTTGTTTCTGCAAGGAATTTAACTCTGTTTTAACTGTATCTACGCTAGTCTTATTTTCTGTAGTTTGATTAACAAGATGTGTGATACTTCCATTCAACTGTTCAATGGTTGATTTATTACTAATGGATATATCTACAAGGCCATTAAGAACATCATCTTTCGTAGGCTCTGAATATCCAATACTTTCATCCGTGAATGTGGTCTTTAATCGTGTCCATATCCAAGTGTCTACAGTTTTAGAAGGTTGTGTGTTCTTCCATTCACCACCTGTTACTTCTGTCTTTGAAGTAGATAAGTAGTATTCTGTTTCAACTGCTTTAATACCCTTACCAGTCTTTCCTGCAATCGATGGAGAATACACGTTTGACGATGTACCATCACTGTATTTCCACGTTGCTTTAGTCCATAGAGTATAACCTTCATTTACTAATGGAATCGAATTTAACCACTGCCCTGTAGGAACTATGGTTGAACTGTTACTAGCCTGGTATGTAAGTGTAGGACTACCTACAATTCCCCTACCAGTATCACCCTTAATTCCTGTTAGTTCAAAAGGTTCATGCTTAATCTCTGTGCCGTTATTTACAACATCTGCAAGCATGTACCACATGTGTTGCCCTACAATTGTAGAAGGCTTTACAGTGGACCAACCGCCGTCTGTTTTTGAAGGTTTGTCAGCAGCTTGTCTTTGTAGGTAATACTGCTTAGTGCCTTTGATACTTCCCTTTGATTCTTCCGTTAGGTCCGAGATAGTTTCTGTCAATGTCTTATTTCCTAATTTGATTAGGTTTACATTGATTTCTCCATCTTCATTCAGCATGAAGTCGTCATGCGTTCTAAAGCCATCTGAACTATGATACAAGCCACCACGAATGAATCTCCATCCTTTTGTTGTTGGCGTGATTGTAGGTGTGTTTGATATCTGGAAACCTGATATCTTATCACTTGTAAATGGAACGATATTTCCATCACTATCAATGAAGTTGTAATAGCCATCTGTAGCACCTGCTATCTTGCCAAACATTTCTTCAATCAACTTACGATTACTTCTATTTGCTTCACGTATAGCCTTTGTAATAGGACTTTCCTTTGTGACTGCCAACTTATTACTGTTGGTGTAACTTTCGGTCTGCATGGATAAGCCACCATTGATACTGATTTTCTGGTACATAATCCATGTTTCAAAGGTGTTGCCCTTGTTATCCGTGAAAGATACTCTGTCACCAATTTCTCTGCATGGATTGCCCACATCCGTAACAGTAAGTGGAACATAGTCCATATTGCATATATAACTAGGTACTGTGCTTTCAGCAGTAATGAATGGATTGGTATAACTGATTCCGTTACCAGTTCCTGCCACATACGCATTCTTACCATCGCTTACCTTTACACTTCCAATCGTTACCTTCTTTTCTGTTACAAGTTTACTGATTGTTCTTCCCTTTCGAGACATACGTGCATTTTCAAACACGATATCTGGTTGGTTTCCGGAACTGTCCATAACATCCATGCCATAGATATATGCAACAATGTTTCCTTCTCTATCAGTGCGAAGGTTATATCCGTCATATCCTGCAATATCAGCCAATAGCTGCTTATATGTAACGTGTTCTTCAATCTCTTTGATTGTCTGTAGAGTAAATACACCCTTATTCAAAACATTCATTCCTGTATATCTTTCAATGTCTGATATAACAGTCTGTACGTTTGTTGAATTGATGTTCTTTACTTCTTCATTCATTCTTGGATGAAGTGCATAAGCAGTAATTGTATATGTACTATCATGGTTATCTTTATACTCATTTACATAGTATTTACCTAATGGAACTTTCATTGAATTATCACCATTCAAACTTGCAAATACTTCGATATATCCGTTTACGATATGATCGTTCTTTATCCAAGTCTGCATGGTTAGTTGGTTATTGCAAAACTGTCCTAACTTTAGCGATTTATCGGATTGTCCGATTTCAATAATCTCAATACTAGATATGTTTCTTACTGGAAGTTGCTCATTACCATTCAATAAAACAGAAAAGGTAAATGAGCGACTTTCATAAATAGCATTTTTGTAGTTGTCATTTACTCTTAGCATATTCATTTACCTTTCTATAAAGTTAAATTTGATACTTCTAACCAGGTCGTTCTTGTTATTTTCCATTATCCCGTAGTAGTCGATACTTCTATCTCCAACATACATTTCTGCAATGCGTTCCTGTGCATAGTATGGTGAATAAAACTTCACATAGAAGAATGGAGTTTTGATAAGAGAAATTGTTTTCTCAAAGTCCGCTCTGAACATTGCGTTGAATGTCATATTTATCTTTTCTTTGACTGCAACTCTTTCTCTATTCATTCCACCATCTAAACCACGACCTGTTTTTCCACCTGCGTCTAAGTCGTAAACAGAATAGGTAAGGCTAGATGGATCAGGCAAGGAAGTCCAAGCCTGTCCATCTGTAGAAACACTTACTATTCCTGTAGTGTGCCCTTGAAACCAAGGGGAACTGTATATTTCTGCCATATTATCTTGTCCTTCCTTTCCTAATATGCAAACTCGCTTTCACCAGTCATGGCAACGTGTTCATTGTTTCTTTGCACTACATTGTCATAGACAACTTTTCCATCAAGATTGATTGTGATATGCGAATCACCATTGCCCTGCACCCCACGCATTGCTTCCGATACACCTTGCTTAATACCTTCAATAATCTGCATGTTATTTACAACTGCATTCTTGTTTCCGATATTACCTACAAGTTCTGGTCCTGCTTCACGTGCAACGAACATTTGCCCCATATCTGGGAAACCACCTTGTGCATACCAATCGATATTCACTTTAGGTAGACCTTGTTGTAACCAAGTTAGTGGGTTGGCACTACCACTGATACTGAAATGTGGTAATGGGATATGTGGGAATGTAATGCTAGGGAATGTAAGTCTTGTGTAACTGAACTTACTTTCAATTGCACTCAAACTTGAATCTGCTTTAGTACGCATTCCAGATAAGTTTGAACTTGCAGTAGTGTTCATGGATGTAAAGTTCTTTTCAGCGTGTCCATAAGACTTAGACATGTTTGTTTCAACTACGTTACGAATGCTTGACATACTTCTATCTGTAGCGATTCCCATATCGTTGAAATTGCGTGTAGCAGAACTTGACATCAAGCCGGTACTACTTGTAACGCTTGTG
>CALBKL010000275.1 GCA_937895985.1 uncultured Solobacterium sp. | reverse complement strand
AGATGTGTATAAGAGACAGATGTAGAATATTCTGTTCCATCATCCTTGCAGTTTTCAAATACCTATTTTCATTTAAATCTTGGAAATGGAGCGTATATAACGACACTTCCTGGTTCTACATTTACAGAAGGACCAGTCACTGCGACGGGATTTGAAAAGTTGGTAAAAACTCCAACAGGTACAGGTACTTCTCCATATGGGTATCCAACTGCTGGTTCTGCTCAGGCAAGAAATGGTGAACTTATCTACAAGACAAAGACATCTTTGACAAATGTAGCTTCTGCTGGAGAAATTAGTTTTAGTATTGATAGTGCATATTTAAATCAAGATCCAAACCAAATTCTAGCAAATCTAATTCGTGTTAGTCTTAGTACAGATAATACACCAACGGTAGATGCACGTTCTTTTAATGCGAAATCTACAGACGAACTTAGATATAACTTCTGGACAGATCAATCATCGGAAATAGTTAATAAAGGTGATACAACTACTACATTATTGGCATCCATTACAGGTACTAAGTCCTTAACAGAAGCTAGTAGTAAGACAACAATTGAAATTGAATATCCTAGTGATATTGAGTTTATTTCTCTCGAAGAAACACAGCTTTATCATAGCAATGGTACAGTTGTTTCTACGACTGAAAGTGGTGGTATTAAAACTACAAAATTAGAATGGGATGAACCAGGTTCTTATTCTGGCACACCAGTATTTGTGCCACATGTAAAGGTTCCGGCAAACTCTACGCGTGCAAGTGGTTCTACATTCAATATTGTTTTAAAGAATTTCAAAAAGACAATTTGGGATGATACGCCAAATGCAGATCGTACTTCAAGTAATGTATCTACAATGACAGTAAAGATTATTGAGGGTATTGATCCAGAACAGATAACTTCTCATGGTTTAACAGATACAGCAGTTAACTGGGCATATAAAAAGTATGATACTTATAACGTACGTTTAGGGTCATTGCTGATTAAGAATGAGTTATCCACTCCAACAAAACCAAAGACAATTGAGATGACAATTGATGAAACAAATACGGCTATTATTCGTGGTGTTACAATTCCATATCATACGGATATGGCATATGGAAATATCTATTGGACATCTGCTAGTGGCGCAAGTGGTGTGGCTGATCCAAGTATCTTACAGAAGTCAAATGTTTCAGCTCTCATTACAAACACTGCATTAGGCTTAGATATTAATGACTCAATTACGTCAATTAAGGTTGATTTAGGTCCTATCCCTGCACAATATGATGGTGTGCGTCCTCATCGTGACTTATTAGATACATGGAATCCAAATAACAAGTTTATTTCTGATGGAGAGTTCTACGGCTGGTCATATATTTCAAATGGTGTATTTGGTAGCTGGAAGGTTGGCACAAATGAAGATGTTAAGACAACTGTAAAATTTTATACAACAGGTACGACTCCAACTGCAGGTGATACTTATCACTTAACAGGTAAACCGAAGGTTCCTGAAGTAAAAAATGGTGTTGGTACAATTAGCGAGTCACAGATTCTTGGTGGAAATTCCTTTACGGTTTCAGGCCGTATCGATGATGCGAACTGGGATTGGAATCCATTACAGGAACCTGAGTTATATGTGATTATGCCGGAAGGCTTTACATATTCGAACTTACAAGTTACAGAGGGAACACTAAGTGCTCCAACTTATGTTGGCGAGTTCGAAAAAGATGGTGATAAGATTAAGGTTTGGAAGTATTCTATCGATATTGGTCAAGAAACAAGAGGGCAATATCAACCAAACTTTACGAGTAAGAATATGACTGTGAAGTTCGACGTTCATGCGGATAAGACAGTTAAGGTTGCAACTTACCACATCAATGATTTCTTAGGTATTACAACAAAAGACTTCGATGCGATAGGAGCAGTCATCAAACCTGAGAAGTGGGATCGTAGTAACTGGAATACTGACAAATATACTACTGTATTTGGAACATCAGTAAACTCTGGTAAGACAATGGTTTCCTTGTCCGAGCGTACAGGTGTAAAGGTAAACCAAGCTGCAGAGGTGAATGCACATTCTTCCTTGATTGATCAGGATACAGGTGCAGAGATCGTCTATGATAATACCTCAGCAACTACAAAAGAAAATACAACAGTTGCGCTGGAGAAGGGTGATACGACAACAATGCGTATCAAACTAAGAAATAACAGTGGACAACCAATCAACTACGCAAATGTATTTATTCCATTGCTGAATGAGAATCTAGACTTTGGTCCGGCATTTATGCCAGAAGGGTCAAATCAATTACCACTCAAATTAGATAAAGTAGAAGCAACATCTAACTTTGAAGTGAAGTACATTAAGCTAAAACCAGGCAAGACCTATGCACTCAATCACGCACCGCAGCCTGCTGATTATGATATTGTTACTGATCCTGCAGATGCTAATATGGTTATGCTTGTTGCAAAGACAACTGTTAGTGATGGGGATGGTGGAAGAATTGAAGTTACATATAAGGCAGAAAATAATCTGTCAATGTCATATAACGATAAGGTGGATGTGATTACGCCTGTCTTAGATTATGATATTAATGGTAATCGTGCGACATTGACACTTGAACCTGCTGCGATGACATATCATACTTCTTCAATCAAGGTTACAAAAGAGTGGAAGAACTATGATAGTACTGTACTGATTGCTCCAATTAATGAAGTAGAAGTAGCGTTATATCGTGATGGAACAGTTTTTGAAAAGAAGAACATTACAGCTGCAAACAACTGGGAAGTATCCTTCGATAACATTGATATAGTAAATCCAGCAACTGGTGCTAACTATCAATATACTGTGAAAGAAGTAGGTGTAGATAGTTCTAATAAGATTCAGATTGATAATATCTGGTATACTGCAACTGTAACAGGAGATGCAGACCAAGGATTTACAATCACAAACAAGAAGTCTTTAGAAGCAACGCCACTTATTCCTGCAACGACGACAAAGACTATTAAAAAGGAATGGACAAACCTTTCACAGGCAGAAATTGATTCACTTTCTACAACGATTGCTTTATATAAGAATGGCAATAAACTTCAGGAAATGGCAGTTGATAAAAACAATCAATTTACAGCAACATTCTCTAACTTGCCAGTAACAGACACAATCACTTCTGCCGCTAATGTTTATACAGTCAAAGAACTTGATGGTAATGGTAATTCATTAGAAGAAGGAGATACAATTACAATTGATGGCAGAGACTTTACAGTACACTATGATGGCACAAAGATTATCAATACCTATGTGCCAAGACCTGTAGTGGTTGATCCTCCAGTTAAGAAGATTGTAGAAGGTAATCCAACGAACGCATCAACATTTCATTTTGAGATGAAGGCGGTTAATCCAACCAATCCAATGCCAGATGGCAGTGTAAATGGTGTAAAGCAATCTACTGTAATTGGAAGTGGTGAAGTTGAATTCGGTACTTTTGAAATTACACAAGCCGGTACGTATCAATATTTGATTTGTGAAATCAATGATGGTATTGAGAATTATACCTACGATACAACAATCTACACAATTACATTTGATGTACGAGATGTTGCTGGACAGCTTGTAGCTGATAAACGTGTTGAAAAGGAAGACGGGACAGTAGTGGATGAAGCGATATTTACAAATGTTTACAAAGCACCGTTAGCCACTCCAAAGACAAGTGATCAAAACAATAACCTATTGCTATATGCAATGATAATGATTGTATCTTTACTTGTGGTAATTTTTACAAAACATAAAAAGCAGACATATCTAAATTAAAGAATATGAACATAAATTTTGATTGTGAAATCTTGTATTAACTTTCTTGCTCAGGTAGTATTATTTGGATTTTTGCTTCATAATAGATATGAACTAATAAATAATTTGGAGGTATATAGTTTATGAGAGGAAACATATTACACAACAAATGGTTTACTAAAATCATGACACTTCTTACTACATTAATGGTTACAGTAGGCCTATTATTACCTAATGTAACTGTTGTTAATGCGGCAAGCACATTACAAATTGCACAATATATTAGTAATACTGGAACTGTGAGTGGAGTGACTGGAAGTAATAATGGTACATATAATGGTACTTGGACTGCAGATGTGCCAATCGCTGATGTGATGTCAGAATTAGCCCCATATATGACAACTTACGGTAATCTTTACCCTTGGAATATCGATGGAACTAGTGGTAAAGTTGCTAGTATCAAATACAGTGTTACATTCCCTACGGAAGCGA
>CALBKL010000274.1 GCA_937895985.1 uncultured Solobacterium sp. | reverse complement strand
ATCAAATCATCATCCATCGAACAGTAGAATCTTGAAAATCCAGGGTCACCTTGACGACCAGAACGTCCGCGCAACTGATTATCAATACGTTTTGCTTCATGGCGCTCACTACCAAGTACCGCAAGGCCACCTAGTTCTTTGACACCATCACCTAACTTAATATCCGTACCACGTCCAGCCATATTTGTTGCAACCGTTACCGCAAACTTCTGACCAGCCTTTGCAATAATCTCCGCTTCATTCTCATCATTTTTTGCATTTAGGACATGATGAGGAATATTTTGTTTCTTTAACATTTCGCTGAGTGCTTCGTTGATACCGATAGATAAAGTACCGATTAAGACTGGCTGTCCCTTTTCATACAATTCTTTTGTATGTGCAACGATAGCTTCATATTTCTCGTGTCTATCTTTAAATACCAAATCTGGTTCATCAATACGAGCTACTGGTCTATTTGTAGGTACTTCATATACCCGCATATTGTAGGTATTTAAGAATTCATTTTCTTCTGTCTTTGCTGTACCTGTCATACCACTTAGCAAATCATATAAACGGAAGAAGTTCTGATATGTAATCGTTGCGAGTGTAATTGTCTCTTGTTTGATACCAACATTTTCTTTAGCTTGAATAGCTTGATGTAATCCATCACTAAATTCACGTCCAGCCATTTTTCTACCAGTAAACTGATCAACAAGAATAATTTCATCATCTCCAACGACATATTCAACATCTCTTGTCATAAGATAGTTTGCACGCATTGCATTTTGAATATAATGTACTATGCTTGCATGTTCGCCGTTATAGATGTTCTCGATGCCGAAGGCACGATCAGCCTTCTTTAATCCAGCCTCTGTTAATACGACTGTACGATCTTCGCGATCAACTTCATAATCAACATCTCTTTTACAACTCTTCGCAAAACGGTCCGCTTGAATATATTGTTGATCTAAAACTGGCCCTGGACCACTGATGATTAATGGCGTTCTGGCTTCATCGATTAGGATGGAGTCAACTTCATCCAATACTGCGTAATGTAAACCACGTAATACACGCTGCTCCTTACGCATGACCATGTTATCTCTTAGATAATCAAATCCAAGTTCTGAGTTTGTTGTATATGTAATATCACAAGCATATGCTTGTCTCTTCTCACTTTCAGAAAGAGAATGTAAGTTACATCCAACTGTTAAGCCAAGGAAAGTATAAACACGACCCATCCACTCAGCATCACGCTTTGCTAGATATTCATTGACTGTTACAACATGTGCACCTTTACCTGCTAATGCATGTAGGTAGATTGGCATAACAGCTGTTAATGTCTTACCTTCACCAGTCTTCATTTCCGCAATATCACCCTCATGTAGTAGGACACCACCTAATACCTGAACACGATACGGAAATTCATTTAATACACGCTTTGCAGCTTCACGAGCATTCGCAAAAGCGTCAGGCAGTACATCTTTTAAAGATGTTCCTGCCTGTATTTTTTCTTGTAGTTGTCTTGTTACTTCACGTAACTCATCATCTGTTTTTGCCGCATATGTTTCTTCTAATCTTAAAACTTTATCTGCGAGTACTTCAGCTTGATGAAAATGTCTTTTTTCACTATCGAATAGATTTCCAAATAATCCCATATTCTACCTCTTGCATACGATTAGGCTTAATGCTGGAACACATACATGATTTGATTTAGCTTTTTGGCTATTCCCATTTTCATCAAAGATAACTTGCCACTCCTCATCAAAACGATAGAAGCGATCACCAGTTGATGGATTAATCATGACACGAACCGTTTCTGCATTGCCTTTCGAACCTGCAATATCATAGAACACCGTCTGGTCATCCGCAACCCAAACTTTCACTTTTTCATTGATTTCTAACGCAGTTTTCAGACAGAATTCACTTACCGATCTACGCAAAGCGGTCGCTTTGCGGAAATACTTCACAACTTCTTGGTAATATTCCATTCTTTCCCAATCCATACGGTTAATTTCATCTGGGGCGTTATAGGAGTTATGATTATCCTTCTTTGTATCACAGAATTCAAAACCAGCATGTACAAATGGTATACCTTGTGAAACCATCGTAATTGCAATCATCATCTTCTGACGACGAATACGAGTGGCTCTATCTTCATTATTACAACATGCATGCATTTTATCCCAAACTGTACTATTATCGTGTGTTTCAAATCCGTTAATAGACTGATCTGGAGAGAAGAATAACTTATAATGCGGTGTATCAAGAACGTTCGCTGTTAAACCTGCTAAGCTAGCAAATGCATTTTCCCACTTACCAGTCGCATAACCGCGTTCATACTTTTCACTCTCACTTGTCTTGCCCTTAATTACATCACGGAAATAGTCATTGAAGTGACCAATGTGAGGCATCGCTCCTTGGTTATGAATATTTGCTTTTTGTGATCCTTGTAACATCGTTGGCATATCCCAACCCTCACCATAAATGAGTGCACTTGGGTTATTACGAATCGCTTCATTACGAATCTTATTCATCGTTGCAACATCAATGATACCCATTAAGTCAAAACGGAAGCCATCGATACCATATATTTGCATTAAATTACGAATTACATATACAAGATATCTAGATGCCATTGGCATTTCTGAAGCGAAGTCATTTCCACAGTATGAACCGTTAGACATATAACCCTCTTCGTTATAACGGAAGTAGTAATATGGCACTAGGCAGTCAAACGCACTTTCCGCAACATCATAGACATGGTTAAAGACAACATCTAATGTCACGCGTAGATGATTACGATGAAGACATGATACTAATTCTTTAAATTCTTTCATGCGCACATATGGATGATCTGGATCAGAACTAAAACTACCCTTTAAAGATAGATACTGACGAGGGTCATATCCCCAGTTGTAGTTAAGTTCAGGTTTAAAATCATCAACTGTACTAAAGTCTGTTAATGGCATGAACTGTACATGCGTTACACCCAAGGATTTTATGTAGTTCAAACCGGTAGGTAGACCCCTATACTCAGTTCCATCCTCACATAGAGAGCTAAACTTTCCATGTGTTTTTGTCCCTGTAAGTGGATGCATTGTCATATCACGAACACTACATTCGTAGATAATCGATTCTGTAGGTGTGATTGTATCTTCAAAAGGATAATCTTTAATCTTATCTAATTCAGATAAATCAATAACAGCACTTGCCTTTGCATTACCATTACAACTATATGCATATGGGTCTAAGGATTTAACGACTTTACCATTACGTTCTACTAAATATGTATATGTCGCATGTTTAAAGTCACCAGGTACCTTTACATACCAAGTACCCATTTCACTAGGTTCCATTGCCTTTAGTACCTGAACACCACTAACATCTAAGGATAGTGATACATTTACCGCAGTTGGTGCCCATACTTTAAACCATGTATATTCAGGAGTATAGTGCGATCCTAAGTCATCTTTCTCATACCCATACAAGGCATTAAAACGTTCACGCTTTACAATCAAACGTGCAATCAATGGTGTATATCTACCATGACTTTCACGAACTTGATAATCCATACGGAAGTTAGGTTCATATAAACCCTTTAGACGATACAGAACAAAGCTATCATGTGTTTCTACGCCTTCTATTGATAGTTCCTCTACATAACCGCCCATTGCCGTCAATTGGAAACGGCTTGATTCGCCCTGATAAAAGCTACGATCAATCGTTACAGTTATTTTCCCAAAATCATCTAAATACGCATTAAATATTGACATCTTTATTTCTTACCTCTGTTTTTCTTCGCTACAAACCAAACAGCCGCAAATGGCGCAAGATTCATCTTCAAGAGATTCTTTCCAGTCTTCTTAGAAGTACGGATCGCTCTTGGATGAACCATACCATTACCGCCATAAATTTGGTCATCTGAGTTCAAGATTTCCTTATAGTATCCACTTTGTGGCATCTCCAACTCAAAGTTTTCATATGTTGTATTACTTAAGTTCAATACACATACAAGGTACTCATCCTTACTACTACGATAGAAGGAATATACGCTTTGTATATTGTTATCCGCATCAATCCACTTAAAGCCATCATAGCTATAATCACCTTCATACAAGCATGCATGCGATAGATATAACTCATTTAACTTTTTAATAAATAGATTAAAGGAATAATGTTTTGGATACTGGAGTAATTCCCAGTCAATCTGACGTGTCTCATCAAATTCACGGAAAGAGCCAAGCTCATTTCCCATGAAATTTAACTTCTTACCAGGATGGGAATACATGTATGCATACAAATTCTTTGCTTGTGCAAACTTCGCATCATAGTCACCCCACATACGGTCGATGACAGTATGCTTGCCATGTACGTTTTCGTCATGGCTAAATGGCATTAAGAACTTCTCACTATAGAAGTATGCCATTGAGAAGGTCAACTTGTGATGATCATAATAACGATAGATAGGGTCTGTTCCATAATACTTGAGCGTGTCATTCATCCAACCAAGATCCCACTTATAGTCAAAGCCCAATCCATCCTTTTCTGTAGGTGCTGTTACATTTGGGAAATCGGAGCTATCCTCCGCAATCATCATGACAGTTGGAAATTCCTTATGCATGTAGTAATTCAAGCGTTTTACAAAGTATATAGCACCATCATTCGTACCTCTATCACGATTACCAGCCCAATAAATGAGGTTGGAAACCGCATCAATACGAATACCATCCATATGATACATATTTACCCAGAACGCTGCAGAGGACATCAAGAACGAACGTACTTCTTCATTCCACAAATTAAAGTTCATCGTACCCCATTCAGAATTCGCATCGTATTCATTTGGATATTCATATAACGCTTCTCCATCAAAGTAACGTAATCCAAAGTCATCCTTTACAAAGTGAACAGGCACCATGTCAATAATGATACCGATTCCTGCCGCATGGCAACGGTCCACAAAGCGATTAAACTCCTTAGGATTTCCATAACGACTTGTTAAGGAATAGTAACCACTGACTTGATATCCCCATGATCCATCAAACGGATACTCACTAAGAGGCATTAGTTCAATATGTGTATAACCATTCTCTTTAATATATGGAATTAGTTCATCCGCAAGCATGTCATACGAATATGGATGTTCCCCATTACGCTTCCATCCACCAACATATAACTCATAAATGTTCATTGGCTTATCAAAGTTTAGACTACGGTTATTCAACCACTTCTCATCTGTCCAAGATAACTTGCCTAAATCAACAAGCTTACTTGCGGTATTTGGTCTTGTTTCACTATAGAAAGCAAATGGGTCAGCTTTATATAGAATATTTCCTGTTCTAGTTTGAATCTTATACTTATAAACTTCCCACTCATTTAAAGATGGTACAGTAATTGTCCATACACCTTGAAAGTTCATTCTCTCCATCAAGATTTGATTTTCATCCCAGTTTGTAAATGATCCAACGACCCATACGTTTTCCGCATGGGGCGCATACACTGTGAAACGTACTCCCTCGTCTACAAAGTGGGCGCCAAACACCTCATATGCATTCAAGGAATGACCCTGATGAAACTCTTCAATGATACGTTCTAAATTCATATGTGATCCTCCGTAACTACGTTACATTTATTTTAACATTGCAAGTATTGAATAGATACAGATAGATGATGAAAAACGTACAAACAAACATAGAATTCCAAACAAAAAGATGCAGATATCAACCTGCATCTATCTGTATTCATATTTCTTAGGAGAATAAAGGCTTAAGTACTGCTGCTAACTCATCCTTTTCCTTCTGTGCTTCAGCCAAGTCCTTACCTAAAGTTGTAAAGTATGTCTTAATCTTAGGCTCTGTACCAGAAGGACGGACAACAACTGTAGCCCCATCTTCTAAACCAAAGATAAGTACATTTGCTTTCGGTAAACCTGTCTCTTCCGGCTTGTTATAGTCTGTTAGAGAAACAACCTTACGTCCTGCAAATTCTACTGGTGGATTAGTACGTAATGTATTCATGATACCAGCCATCTTATCCATACCAGAAAGACCTGCAAACTCATAACTATCTACCTGATTGAGGAAACGTCCATACTGTGCATAGATTTCTTCCAAACGTTGTTTGATAGAGGAACCAATACTACGGTAGTACGCAGCCATCTCACAGATTAACATGGAACCAACAACCGCATCCTTGTCACGTACATAAGAACCCGCTAAATAACCATAGCTCTCTTCAAAACCAAAGATGAAACGTTCTTCTTCACCATTTGCTTCAAGTTGTGCAATCTGATCACCAATCCACTTGAAACCTGTTAATGTATGACGTAATTCAACACCATAATATTTCGCAACTAAATCTGCTAGTGGTGTAGATACAATAGACTTAACAGCGACTGGATTCTTAGGCATTGTGCCCTTTTCAATACGTCCAGCACAAATGTAGTCCAGTAAAAGAACACCCATTTCATTACCAGATACAAGTTCATAAGAACCATCTGGACACTTCATCGCAATACCTACACGGTCAGCGTCTGGGTCAGTCGCAAGCATTAAGTCTGCCCCTACCTTCTTTGCAAGTTCTAATCCCTTTTCTAAGGCTTCATAGATTTCAGGGTTTGGATAAGAACATGTTGTAAAGTATCCATTTGGATATTCCTGTTCAGGAACGATTGTAATATCTGTAATACCTATATCACTTAAAACACGTGTTACAGGCACAAGACCCGTACCATTTAATGGGGAATACACAAGTTTCAAACCTGCAGTCTTGCAAAGATTTGGGCGAACTTGTCTAGATTCAATTGCTTGATAAAGTGCTTCCTTGCAATCTTCACCAACAAACTGGATAAGACCCTTCGCTACACCCTCCGCAAAGGAAATGTATTTCGCACCCGTTAGTACGTCTGTCTTCTGAATCTGATCGTATACAATAGCAGCCGCATCATCTGTCATCTGGCAACCGTCTGGTCCATATACTTTAAAACCGTTATATTTTGCGGGGTTATGGGATGCAGTAATCATAATACCTGCATTGCAGTGATAGTATCTTGTCGCAAAACTTAAGGCAGGTACAGGCATTAGTTCATCATAAAGACGAACGTTAATTCCATTAGCTGCTAATACAGCAGCCGCATCCTTCGCAAATGTCCAACCCTTTAAACGGCTGTCATAACTAATCGCAACAGTTTGTGTTCCACCCTGTGTTTTAACCCAATCCGCAACACCCTGTGTAGCTTGGCGAACAACCCAGATATTCATACGGTTTGTACCAGCACCAAGAGTACCTCTTAAACCAGCTGTACCAAACTTCAAGGATACTGCAAATCTTTCCTTGATTGCTTGTTCATCATTTTCAATACCAGCTAATTCTGCATGTAAATCAAAATCGATTAAGTTTGCAGATAGCCAACGTTTATATTCATCTAAATACATAATTTTTAGCTCCTTATTCCTATTTTAACATAAGAAAAAAGAAAGATGTCAAAACATCTTTCTCCCCTTATTGTTATCTATTAAGCAATAACTTTTTGAGCGCGTAATACGTCTTCAATTGTCTTAACAGCTGAATCTTCGTCATCACCTTCACAGGAAATTGTAATTTCAGACTGTGTAGGAATTCCAAGTGACATAACACCCATAATAGACTTCATATTCACTGTACGTCCCTTGTAAGATACCTTCACTTCACTCTTAAACTTGCTTGCAGCATTTACAGCAACTGTAGCAGGACGTGCATGTAATCCTACTGGGTCAACAACTGTAACAGTAATCTCTTTCATTGGTTTATCCTCCTGATCATTTTTTCTTGCTATATCTGTATTTTATAACATACTTGTTTCATATACAAGCGTTTACATTGTAGGAAGTTGCAATTCGATACAATATTTCTATGTTAGAAATTTACTTATGATATGGCTCATTATGTAGAATGCGGAAGCTACGATAGATTTGTTCTACCACTAATATTCTGCAGAGTTGATGTGGAAAGGTTGCTTTTGAGATACGCCAACGAAAATCAGCACGCGCAATTAACTCGCTACTCACCCCCAAAGAACCACCAATCACAAATGTAATCTTACTTCTAGCACGATTATAACAATCCTGTATTTTATTCGCTAGCGCGATAGAATCGATATCCACACCCGCAAGATCTAGTAAAATCAGATATTCATCATCACGGATATTTTTTAATATCCGCTGCCCTTCTATAACCTTTACTTGTTCATTTTCAGCAGCGGAATTTGTCTCTGGTGCTTTCTCATCTTGTACTTCAATAACATCAATCTTATCGTAAGGGCGGATACGTTTTACATACTCTGCGATGCCATCCTTCATCCACTTCTCTTTTACTTTGCCGCAGGCAATCATCTTGATCATTGTAAAACCACACCAATCTGCTTACTTTCACCACCACGGATGATGGATACATTTACAGTATCACCAGCTGAATGCATGTACATTCTCGCAAGCACATCTTGATACGAAGTCATTTCAATTCCATCAATCATAGTGATAATATCTCCAACCTGAAGAGTATCACCTGCATCTTTCTTCTCAACAACTGTTTGAACATATACACCAGTCTTCATATCAATGTTAATGCCCTGTGCACTCTTTTCATATGCAAGCATACTTGAAATATTACGCATCACAACACCTAATGCACCACGTGTTACTTTGCCATTTGTTTTGAGTGCGTTGTAAATCAGTTTGATTTCATTGGCAGTAATCGCATATTCCATACGAGAATTACCTTGGAATGGTTGACTCGCAACAACACCAACGAGGGATCCATTTAAATCAATGACAGCACCACCCTCTTGAATCGAAGTGATAGGTGTATCCATTTCTAGCATGGAAGAGAGCCAAGTTGTCGTACCATTCATTCGCCATACACCAGGTTCTGAAACAATACCGCTGCTTACAACTGCACTACCAGTCGTTAGATTTCTACCACTCATTACAACCACATTTGCTCCTTGTGCTAAAGCAGTTGTATCTAAAATCGTAAATGGCTTTACTTCAAAGTTTGTTGTTACCTGCAGCAATGCGACTCCACTTTCACCATCATCACCTATGACAGTCGAACTAACACGTACACCACTATCAAACACAACATTCGGACTACCATTCTTTATTGCCTTTGTGGTTGTTAAAATGTGGACTGTTTCCTTTTCTTTTGCAATGATAATTCCACTATAGTAAGAACCATCACTTTCAACCGTTACCACACTACTTCTGCTATTTTCTATCGCACTAGTATAGTCTGACGTAGTATAGTTTGTGCTATTCATATCCTCAAGGGAACTATTACCTGTATTATTCTTTTGCAGATTCCTAATCAACATCATGGTTAGGACTAGATTCCATACCAATAATAGCGCTAACGCTACCGGCATCAACTTTTTCATCATATATACCCTTTCTAATCATCTCATACTGGCCCGCTGCACACACAAGCAGATTTTTATGTAGTAATCCAGAATGATTTTGCAATGCATGTACTGTTGTATCAAGTGCTTTCTTGCGTGTATTTGCTTGTTCACTCAAATGCGCGAGAATAATCATCTTTGTCTTCTCTGTCACGATTTTATCAAGAACAGCTGCACAATCCTCATTGCATAAATGCCCTGTATCACTATAAATTCTCTGTTTAGTAAACTGCGGACGACTTGTCGCCATCAACATCTGTACATCATGATTTGACTCTAACACAATATAGTCCGCATCTTTGATGCGTGGAATATGTTTCTCATTGATATAGCCAGTATCTGTAACATATACAAGTTTTTCAGTTCCATTTTCAACGATATATCCAACTGTATTTAACGCATCATGCGATAATGCAATTGGCGTAAAGCGTAAAGTTTCAACTGTAAACGAAGACCCAGGCTTTACGTAGAAAGTATCAATCTTTGGTATTTCAATTGGAGAATAGATTGGTAGTGAGGCAAAATGCTTAATTTGCGATATATGATCAGAATGATTATGTGTTATTAGCACTGCATCCAAATCATCTATTGATA
>CALBKL010000273.1 GCA_937895985.1 uncultured Solobacterium sp. | reverse complement strand
GATTTCTGGTGAGAACCATCCTTTTGTAGAACATTTTAAGTTTGTAAAAGCACAGGAAGATGAAAATACAATTGCGAAACAAACGATTCCATCACCAGCACAGTTATTAATTCAATTACGCTTACCTGAGTTTATTGGAGAGACAAGAAAGTTCTATCCAACAGATGATGAATTAAAGGCTGATATTGTAAAAGCATATCAAACAGTCATTCAGGAACTATATCAAGCAGGTTGTCGTAACCTGCAGTTAGATGATTGTACATGGACACTCTACGCAGACCGTGCATTCTGGAAGATTTTTAACATTACAGAAGAAAGTTTACGACTTATTGCGGAAGAAGAGATTGCGATTAACAATGCGGCTATCGCAAATCATCCAGAAGATATGGTTATTACAACACATGTATGTCGTGGTAACTTCCATAGCACTTATGCAGGCGAAGGTGCCTATGATCCAATCGCACCATACCTCTTCGCAAAAGAAAATGTAGATGCTTTTTATTTAGAATATGATGATGCTCGTTCGGGTGGATTTGAACCACTGAAATATATTCCAGAAGGAAAGAAAGTAGTGCTAGGTCTTATCACAACAAAGTCTGCAGAACTTGAGGATAAGAATCGTATCATCAGACGTATTCACGATGCGGCTAGATATATACCATTAGAGAACTTATATCTTTCTCCACAGTGTGGATTTGCGTCAACAGAAGAAGGTAATAAGTTAACAGAAGATGAACAATGGGCAAAATTAGCTCTTGTTAAAGAGATTGCCGAAAGCGTTTGGAGTAACTAAAGAATTCATGCACGCATGTTAAGATACTATCGAAAAGATAGTATCTTTTTTACGAAACATAATATTTGATAAAGAGATTTGTATTGACGAAAAAAATGAATAGCGTAAAATAAATAACCGGACACAATCCCGTCAGTAGCGGCTACCTGACGTTAAATGAAAATAAGGAGATGATATTTTTATGAACATGAAGACCTTAACTAGGGTTGGGATGATTGCGGCAATCTATACTGTCGTATCATTAGTACTAGCACCATTTACATATGGTAATGTACAAGTAAGAATCGCAGAAGCTTTAACACTACTTCCATTAATTTACAAACCATCTATTTGGGGTGTAACACTAGGTTGTTTCCTAACAAACCTAATCGGTGCGATGTTAGGAATTAATCCAACTGGATTCTTAGATGCGATCATCGGAACAATCGCAACATTCGGTGCAGCTTACTGCACATGGGTATTAAAAGATAAGAAAGTAAATGGGATTCCAGTACTTGCCTGCTTAATGCCTGTAATCTTTAACTTCTTCTTCGTAGGTGCAGAACTTGCATACCTATTTATGCCAAATGAAATTGTATTAGGAACATTAATCAATGGTTCATTCGTTGCAATTGGAGAATTAATCTCAGTAGTTATTGGTTACTTCCTAGTCAAAGCATTAGATAAAACAAAGTTATTCGTAGAATAAACATTAAAAAAATCCCATTGCCGTACGGGATTTTTTTACTTTTAGGATTTATTGTGTTTTTTAGCTTTCTTTATCGTAGTCTCCACCTTTAAGACCAAAGAATTCTTCGAATGTTGTATCGTTACCTACTTCATGAATCTGTTCAGCCACATCTTTTCCAACGTAACGATAATGCCATGGCATATAAGAATAACCAGTGATAGAGTCTTTATTTTCTGGATAACGTAAGATAAAACCATATTTATATGCATTTTCTTGGAGCCACTTATATTCGTCGGATTTTGCAAAACTGTTATTGAAATCAGTAGTGGTATCTGCACCAAGTATCGCTGCTGCTAAGCCGGTCTGTAGTTCAGAATAGCCCGCTTTTGCGGTGGTCTTATTTGTGCTTGTCTCACCGATACGATTAACACTGGATTGATATAACTGTCCCTGGTAGGAACCGGAACGATATCCATTTCCTAGGCGCAAAGTAATGCCATCTTCTTTAGCAGCATTGAATAAGTCTTCAAGAGCTTTGGCAGCTTCTTTGCGTAAAGTCCACTCAGTGCCGTTTGTACTAACATTGACAGTTGTTAGGTCAGATGGAACATATGTTTCTTCTAGTTTGTGTTTTTTATTTACAAGAAGTAGGATACTGTTTGTATCGCTGAAGCGTGTATCTGTTTCTGGAT
>CALBKL010000272.1 GCA_937895985.1 uncultured Solobacterium sp. | reverse complement strand
CGCATATGACAATTAATCTTCAAACAATCGCTACAGAACACCGCAATGAAAATACAATGAATCTAGACCAGATGAGTTCACTTGAAATCATTACAGAAATGAATCGCGAGGATGCGTTCATTGCGTCTGCGATTCAACCACATCTTCCTAATATTTCAAAGGTAATTGAGTGTTGTATCAAGGCAATCAGCCAAGGTGGAAGAATCATTTATATGGGTGCTGGTACAAGTGGAAGACTCGGGGTATTAGATGCGGCAGAATGCCCTCCAACCTTTGGTGTATCTCCTGATGTAGTTGTTGGTCTAATCGCGGGTGGTGAAGGAGCCTTCATTAAAGCACGTGAAGGATCAGAAGACTCTGTAGAACTAGGAAAACAAGATTTGATTCAAATTGGATTAAATAAGAGAGATATTGTGATTGGTCTAGCAGCGAGTGGTCGTACTCCATATGTACTTGGTGGTTTAGCGTATGCACAACAGTTAGGTTGTCATACAGCCGCAATCTCCAATACATATCACTCTAAGATTGGTGAAGTTGCAGAAATTGCGGTGGATGTTCCTGTGGGTGCTGAAGTATTAACGGGTTCCACACGTTTAAAGTCTGGTACAGCTGAGAAGATGATCCTCAATATGATTTCTACAGCCACGATGGTAGGTCTTGGTAAGGCATATCAAAACCTCATGGTTGACGTGATGCAGACAAATGAAAAACTACGCAATCGCGCAGAAAATATTGTTATGGAAGCTACAGGTGTTGAACGTTCTGTAGCACGTGCTACGATAGATGTAGCAAAAGGTTCCTGTAAAGTCGCTATCACAATGATACTAGCAAACTGCTCTTATGAAGACGCATTAATGCGTTTAGAGAAAGCTTGTGGGCATGTTCGTGAAGCAATCATGGAGAAATAACATGGCAAATTCACTAGGATATTCTGTATTCTTAAGCACATTTGAAAAACAGAAGGCATACTTACAAGGTGTAGGGAAAAATCATCCACTTGTATTTGTATCATTACACATTGCAGAAGAGTTTAGTGATACATACACAAAAGACATGCATGCAATGTGTACATGGTTAAACGAAGAAGGCTTCCGTATCGTGGCAGATGTATCTACAAAATCATTGGAGTTATTCCATGTTTCATCCGTACGAGAAATTGCGAAGTTACTAGATGTATATGCATTGCGCTTGGATTATGGTTTTGACCATGCGGAGATGCTAGCGTTAGCAAAAGAGATGCCAATTGTACTAAACGCATCCACCATTCGTGTGGATGAAGTAGAAGACTTGGTGCGTGAAGGAAAAGAAATCCTTGCCATGCATAACTACTATCCACGTAGTGAAACAGGGCTAGATGACGAGTACTTCTTAAAGATTACACAGTCATTACAGGCTGCAGGTCTCCACGTGATTGCCTTCATCCCAGGGGATGTATTAAAGCGTGGACCTATCTTTGAGGGTTTACCAACTCTGGAACATCATCGCCATATTTCTCCATACGCAGCGTTTATGGAGCTAACGTTAAAGTATCATGTAGATCAAGTATTTGTAGGAGATCCTGGAATCAGTGCATATGAGATACAGCGCATTCAATCGTATTGCGATACAGGGGTAATTGATATTCCAGCCACTTTAAAACATGCGGAACATTTCTATGATAAGGAAGTAACTTGTCGTATCGATAGTCCTTCTTGGATTATTCGTGTAGAAGAAGCACGTTTATTAAAGAAGGTAGATGAGCATATCGTGCCAAATAATACAATTACACGCGAAGTTGGAGCTATCACAATGGATAATGATGCGTACTTACGATATGCAGGTGAAGTACAGATTGTACGCAGTCCACTACCAGCAGATAATCGTGTCAATATCATTGGTCATGTATCACCTAAGGACTTATCGATTCTCAAATTAGTCAAAGGTGGTATGAAGATTCGGTTTGTAAGAGAAGATATGTAATAAAGTATCTTCTTTTCTTATACATTTCATCATAGAATAGAGATATGAAACAACTGTATTATTCACTTCCGCAATATCTTAAAGATACCTTTGGACGAAAGCTATATAAAGTAGCACTTGAAACAGGAATGACCTGTCCAAATCGTGATGGAAAAGTCGCTGTTGGAGGTTGTATCTTTTGTGGTGAGGGAGGTTCAGGAGATTTCGCGATTTATTACGAGGGGAAGCGTTTAAGCAGAGAAGAACTGATTTATAATCACCAAGAGATACCAAAGGGTGACTATATCGCATATTTCCAATCCTTTACAAATACTTACGCTCCTACTAGCAAACTTCGAGAAATCTTTACAGCAGCCTTAGAGGATGACTTGTTTGCAGGGATTTCCATTGCGACTAGACCTGACTGTTTGGAAAAAGATGTTATAGAACTTTTAAAAGAGTTAAAAGAAAAGTACCTAAACAAATTTATTTGGGTTGAGCTTGGCCTACAAACGATTCATGAAAGTACTGCAAAGTGGATGAATCGTGGATATCCACTTGAAGTATTTGATGAAGCAGTCAAGAATCTAAAGGCTATCGATATAGAAGTGATTGTGCACATTATTATCGGTCTTCCAGGCGAGGATCAAAAGATGTTGTTAGAAACAATCGAACATTTAAATGCCTGTCAGATTGATGGTGTGAAGTTACAGTTATTGCATTACCTAAAGAATACAAGATTAGGCGTACAGTATGTATCTAATCCATCTCAATATCATGTTTTAGAGATGGATGAGTATGTAGAACTTGTGACAGAATGTATTGCGCATTTAGATGAACATATCGTTATCCATCGCTTAACAGGAGATGGAAATGCGGAGGATTTGATTGCACCACTATGGAGTACAGACAAGCGTCGTGTATTAAATTTGATTAATCATATGTTGAAGATAAAAAATTATATACAGGGCTGTAAATTGTTAAAATAATGTGTACGGGTTAGAAGAGTTGAATGCGAAAAATGCTTGAATTTTAGCCTAAAATATTTTAAATTGAATTTGTTTCCGTGTGTTTTAGATGGGGAGATTTTAAGGGGTCTAATGATCCACAGGAGGAATGATGGAACTTACATCCATTAGATGGGATATTATCCTAGGTGGCTTTGGTCTATTCTTGATTGGTATCAATTTCATGGGCGATGGCTTAAAAGCTGTTGCTGGTGATAAATTGAGAGATTATATTGATAAATATACAACCAATCCATTCAGTGCTTTATTGATTGGTATTGCGATTACAATTGTTATGCAGTCAAGTTCGGCTTCAACCGCAATTACGATTGGTTTAGTTCGTGCAGGTCTTATGAACTTGGAACAGGCTGCTGGTATTGTAATGGGTGCCAATATTGGTACAACGGTTACATCATTGTTGATTTCCTTGGATATTGATAGCTTTGTTTTATACTTCGTATTTGTTGGTGCGATGATTATCTGCTTTGGTAAGAAGCAGAAGATTAAGAGTACTGGATATATTATTCTTGGTTTTGGTTTGATTTTCTTTGGTTTGAATTCGATGGGTGATGAACTTGCGGCAATTAAAGATGTGCCTGCATTTATGTCCTTTGCGGAAGCTATGTCCACAAATCCATTCTTATCACTACTTGCTGGTACAATCATGACTGGTGCAGTACAAGCATCAGCTGCGACAATTGGTGTCGTACAGAAGATGTATGAAGCTGGTGCACTTACATTTAGTGCCGTATTACCATTCGTATTTGGTGCTAATATTGGTACAACTGTTACGGGTATCTTAGCTTCAATTGGTGGTTCTACAGCAGCTAAAAGAACAGCGGGCATTCATATCTTATTCAATATTATTGGTACAACCATTGGCATGGTGTTCTTAGTTCCATACGCAAACTTTATTCAATGGATTTGCGGAGAGTTACATATTGGTGGAATGATGCAGATAGCGGTAGCACATATCGTATTTAATACGAGTGCGACAATTGTATTCTTCCCACTACTTCGTCAATTTACAGCACTAATTCGTTTGATTGTTCGTGGTGAAGAACCTAAGAAGATTGAAATTAATATCGATGAGTTGGACGCTCATCTTGCTAGTACTGAACTTCCTGCGGTTGCGATTTCTGCAGCTAGAGATGCGATTTTTAAACTGGCAGATGTTGTAGGCGAGGACGTCTCTGATTCGCGTGCTTTCTTGAATAAACCTGGTACAGATGAAGACTTTGAAAACTTAAGACAAGCTGAATCGATGATCAATTCTCTAGACCGTAAGATTACAGAGTTCTTAGTTCAAGTTTCATCCAGTTCGAATTTAACAGATGTTGACCAAGCTGATATTCGTAGAGATCTTGAAATTATTAAGAACTTAGAGCGTTTAGGAGACTTATCTATGAACCTCTCTGAGTTTTATAAGATGGTTCAAGAAGACCGTAGTGAACTAACATCCTTTGCGATGGCTGACATCAACGGTATGTATGATAAGTTTAAAGAAATGTACGCAAAGGCAATTGCAGTGTACCGAACAAAAGATAAGATTATCTACGAAGAGTTAATGGCATTAGAAGAAGAGATGGATAAGGCAGAGTATGTGGCTCGTCAAGCACACTTTACACGTATGTCTAAGAACCAATGTGAATCTTCTGTGGCTGCTTCAATCTACTGTGATATTCTTGGTACATTAGAGCGTATGGGTGACCACTGCTGTAATATTGCCAAGTCAGCGCTATTAGATTATGTAGATGCTAGCTTTAATCCAACACTGACAGATACAACAAAATAGTTGATAAGCAAAACTTCTTGCGAGAAAATTAACAAATCGTAAGAAGTTTTTTTAAATAACATTAAGTGAAATTTTGGAAGGAATTGCCTATAATGTAGACGTATCTAAAAACAGAAAGGATATGTTAAATATGAGTATTAATTTTCGTAAAGTAGCTGTTGTAGGCTGTGGGTTTGTTGGATCTTCCAGTGCATTTGCACTAATGCAAAGTGGACTGTTTTCAGAAATGGTTTTATTAGATGTAAATCATGCAAAGGCTGAAGGTGAGGCTATGGATATTGGTCATGGTACTTCCATTAGTTCACCAATGAATATCTATGCGGGTGATTATTCCGATATTAAGGATGCGGCTATCATTATTGTTACAGCTGGTGCTGCTCAAAAGCCAGGAGAAACACGTCTTGACTTAATCAAGAAGAATATCCAGATTCACTCTGGTATTATGGCTGAAATTAAGGCACAAAATCCTGAAGGAATCTTATTGATTGTAGCTAATCCAGTTGATATCTTAACTTACTATGCACAGAAGGCTTCTGGCATGCCAGAGAATCGTGTATTTGGCTCAGGTACTGTATTAGACTCTGCACGTCTAAGATATCTATTAGGAACACGTTTGGATGTTGACTCACGTTCTGTTCACGCATATGTTATCGGTGAACATGGTGATTCTGAAATCTGCACATGGTCTATGGCAAATGTATCAGGTGTTCCACTCGCTGACTTCTTCGCGTTAAGAGGTATGGGTGGTGACCTTGACATGAAGGTTGCTCAAGAAGATATTGCAGAAGATGTTAAGAATGCGGCGTATAAGATTATTGAAAGAAAGAACGCTACTTACTACGGAATTGCAATGTCAGTTGTAAGAATCTGTCGTGCAATCTTACGTGATGAAAAATCTATCTTACCTGTATCAACTGCATTACATGGTGAATATGGCATCAATGATGTAGCACTCAGTGTTCCAGCAATTGTTGGAAGAAATGGTGTTGAAGAATTAGTACCAATCTCCCTGAGTGAAGAGGAACGTACAAAGCTTGCGGAATCTGCAGCTGTCTTAAAGAAGACGATGGAAGGCGTAGAATTCTAACAAAAAATCCGGAGCTCCGGATTTTTTATTTCACATAATTCATTTGAAAAAATATCTTACATAAAAGAAAGGAATGTAGTAAAATGCTTGCGTTCGTTCTTAATATACATATCTTGAAGAGCGATATCCAGAAAGAGGGGGTATAAGTGATGAATCAAAAGGTATTAAAAACACTAGGATGGATTGCGACATGTACAGCAATGTTAATGTATGTTTCCTACTTCCCACAAATTATGAATAACCTACATGGAATGAAGAGTGGTTTCCTACAACCTATGGTTGCGGCAATAAACTGTTCATTATGGGTGACATATGGATTTCTGCAAGAAAAGAAGGATTGGCCACTAATGATGGCAAATTTACCTGGTGTATTCTTTGGCGCAATCGCCGCAATTACAGCACTTTAGAAAGCGTTCCTAAGGGAATGTTTTTTTTATGCAAAAGATTGATGAAATCTATAGTAATATCGTTGACTTTCTACGACGATAGGAAGAAGATTAGTATGGTTTCCGAAGAGAGTGTGTGGAAACATGGAGGAGAAAAATAATGGAAAACAAAAAGAACCCTTATGCAGGTACTAAAACTGAAAAGAACCTCTTAGAAGCATTTAGAGGAGAATCAGAAGCTAGAAACAAGTATACATTCTTCGCTTCTGTAGCTAAGAAAGCAGGCTTTGAACAAATCGCTGCTCTATTCTTAAAGACAGCCGAAAATGAAAAGGAACATGCAAAGCTTTGGTTTAAGGCATTAGGCATGCTTGGTGATGTTAAGGAAAACTTACAAGCAGCTGCAAATGGTGAAAACTACGAGTGGACTGACATGTATGAACGTATGGCAAAGGATGCGGAAGAAGAAGGCTTCCACGACCTAGCTGCTCAGTTTAGAGGTGTTGGTGCTATCGAAAAGATGCATGAAGAACGTTACAGAAAGTTACTTCAGAATGTAGAAATGCAGGAAGTATTCAAGAAGAGCGAAGTGAAGATTTGGGAATGCCGTAACTGTGGTCATATCGTTGTTGGTATGGAAGCCCCAGAAGTTTGCCCAGTATGTCATCACCCACAAGCATTCTTTGAAATTCACGCAGAGAATTATTAATAGTATAAATATATGCCAAGGCACAATGTGCTTTGGTTTTTTTGTTGTAAGATACATCGTATATGTATAAATAAATAGACAGGTTTTTTCAGTAGAAAAAAGATAATAAAAATGATGGGAATGATTGCACTAGTATGATTAAAAAGGGTAAAATCAGTATGTAAAGTTGGAGAAAATATATGGGAAAAATCTATACAATCGGGGAAGCTTTAATTGACTTTATTCCAGTACAGACAGCCGCAAATCTAAGTGCAGTGGATGCCTTTCAGAAAAGACCTGGTGGAGCACCTGCCAATGTGGCTGTAGCAGCTGCGAAACTTGGGGCTGAATCTTATTTTATTGGAATGGTTGGAGATGACTCATTTGGACATTTCTTAAAAGATACCATTCAAAATTATGGTGTTAATACAAGATATTTAAAGACAACAAAGAAGGCAAAGACAGCCTTAGCCTTTGTTAGTCTTGCAGAAGATGGTCAACGTGATTTTAGTTTCTATCGCAATCCAAGCGCAGATTTACTCTTAGATAAGCGTGATGTTGAAGAGGTAGAATTTACAAGTGAAGACTATATCAGTTTTGGCTCTGTTGACTTAGTAGAGTATCCTGTAAAGTATGCAACAGAGTACTTATTACAAAAGGCTAAAGCAGCGAATGCGACAATCTTGTTTGACCCAAATATTAGAAAAGATCTTTGGGATGATTTAGAAGAGTGCAGACAGACAGTACTATCTTTTATGAAATATGCAAATATTGTAAAAATGGCAGATGATGAAGTCGAATTTATTACAGGTAAGACAAGTGTTAAAGAAGCCATCGAAGTAGTCAAACAATATGGCGTAGAACATGTAATCGTTACGTATGGCCCAGAGGGTAGTGATGCGTACTTAAAGCATTGTCATAGCCATGCGGATGCACGTAAGGTCGACCCTATTGATACAACCGGTGCAGGAGATACTTTCGTAGGCGCATTACTATACTACTTAGATCATCACAAACAAAAGCCAGATTATATTTCACCAGAAATGATGAAAGAGGGATTATGCTTTGCAAATCACGCAGCTGCCATCGTTACGACGAAAAAGGGTGCGATGAATGCAGCCCCAACATTAGAGGAATTACAGAAATAACAGTTTAGGAGAATACCATGTTTAAAAGAGCAGATATGAATACCTATGAAGCAGAGATTACTTGTCATTCCTGTGGGAAGAAAGAAAAGGTTAAAATCAAATCACTCATTGATACAGCTTTAGATCCATCTGCAGAAACAAACCTACTACGTGGTAAGTTATTCCGTCATAGCTGCTCGAAATGCCATACGGAACAAAACATGTTATATACATGCATGTATCATGATAGTAGTAAGAATCTATTGATTGGATATCCAGATAATCAGAAGGACTATGAAGAAATGAATTTGATGTTCAATCGACGCTATCATCGTGACAAGTTAGATGAAGCGCTCAATAAATGGATTGAAACATGCACGAAGAGAATTGTGTCCAGTCAATCTGACATGCAGGAAAAAGCACTGATTTCACTACTGGGTCTAGATGATCGTATTATTGAAATTGGTAAGTATGTAACAGGAGACTTAGCAAAAATCCAATCACAGGGTCTAGAGATTGATCATATGTATTTCAATACGAGTGGTGATGAGTATGCATTCCTAATTCAATCAGGGGAAGGCATTGTAGGAGAAGTTCCTTTTACTAAAGAACTATATCAAACATTAGAAGAACACTATAAACCATATCTAGCTGATGATGAATCGGTTGAAATTGACCAGTATTGGGTTAGTGATTTCCTTAGAAAAGTGAAAGAAAAACAAAGCCAGTCTTAGTGACTGGCTTTGATCGTTAATTCAATCATATGTAGTGCCGTAGCACGTAGTTCAAACTGAGCATTCTCTTGGATATGATTTAGTTTTTCTTCTACAGCAGATAATTGATTTGTCTGTGTGCGATTTGTTTGTAAAGTAATAATGAGATTGTTATCTTGTACTTTTGTATCAATTACTTTTACATTACAGTCAAATTCATTTGCTAGTATCTCTGCCATATTCTGTGCAATTGTATAACGTGTCTGTTGAATATCTTGACGTAACTGATTGCGTTTATTGGCTTGTCTTCGTATAGAATACTTTTTAATGTAGTAAACCAATCGAATGAAAGTAATGAGAATAAAGACAAATAACGCAATCTGGTAATAATCTAATGTAAAAAGTGAGAATGTCTTCTGTACAGAATACATATATGCATGAATGGAAGAGAGTATAAGTGCAATACTTGTTGCGATTCTTGCATGATGTGGAATTGCCTGTAAAAAGGATGAGATAAACAATAGACTATACGAAATAAACTGATAGTCTTTGGTTGGCTCAGTACTATAGAAGATTTGATAGAGCTGAATAATAGACCAGCCAAAGAATAGAATTGCCATTACTTGATATAGCGTGTATCGACTATCTTCTTCCATTGGTTCAACATGGTCCCATAATAGGACATCTACCTCTTCCGCTAACTTACGAGCACCAGAGGAGAAGTCGCTATTTGTAATCACAACTGCTTTATCTAGTTTGTAATAAGCGATGCCAGAGAAGGCCTGCTGAACTGCATCGTTACCAACGGTTCCACTATAGTACTTACACTGAAAACCATATTTCAAGCTTCCTTTGGTAGCGATGATATCAATGCCTTGGTCACCACTTGCCTTAGTAAGAGTTATATTTTTATACCCTAGTGAGGATAGGTATTTTGCACAACTGCGTTCGTATTGAATTCCATTCATAAGGATATTATACAGTACTTATTTTGGATTTGTAGGAAGAAGAGTGAATAATTCATTTTTCCGTTTTTCTTCTTCAATGAGGTTGTTATAGGCAAGTTGTGCATAAGTTTGAAGTCTATTGGAATATGTATTTGTATCCCCATACACAAAGTAGTTACCATCTTTATCAATACAACCTAGTGCAGATACAACAGGTACATCCTGATATATATTCTGTTGGAAATTTTGATATGGAGTTAGCTTAACATTTGCGTTTTCCGCAAGTAGGGTGCTGAGATAGTTTGCACTGATATAAGGGATTGTGCCACTAGGAATATCATAGTTAGCCCACATGAAGAAATGGGTGATATATCTACGTTGATTTTCCGCATCACTTAGATCGTGTAGACTTTTACCATAAAGTTCTTCATAGAATTCATCTTCAATAAATGGTTGGTGGTCTCCATACATGAGGATAATCGTTGGCTCAGAGACATTCTTGAAGTAATTTACAAGTTGTTCTAAAGCCATATCGCTACGGCGAATGACACTGAGATATTCCTCTGTTTGTGGATAATCACCCTTCATAGAAGTGATGTGAACATCGCGAAGTAACCCTGTATTGTATGGAGAGTGATTTTGCATCGTCACATTAAACATGAAGAATGGTTTTGATGTATCACGTTGTTCATATAAATTGATAACATGTTGGAAATCCCATTCATCTGAGATGTAGTTTCGTAGCTTCTGATAATTTGTAATATCCTCTATGCCGATATATCTATCAAAGTTCATGTATTGATAAGTATTCACACGATTCCAGTTTTCTTTGTAATAAGGATGGAAGGCGGTTGTACTATAGTTTTGATCCGATAACGTCATCGCAAAACCAGGTTGAGTATGTTTTTCATAAAGCGTATAGGCATTTGAACCAATTGGTAAAAAGGCCATAGAGTTACCGGTTAAGAATTCATATTCCGTATTACTAGTACCTGTTCCGATTGTAGAAACATATACATTTCCTTGAATGGTATTTTTATCATCCTTCATACTATTTTCAAAGGAAAGATAATCTTTATCTGTTTCAAACTTTCCAATCACTTGTAAATCGGAGAACGCTTCATTCATAATCGTAATGATATTTGGATGTTCTACCGTTGCATTTGGACGCTGACCAAGTGCTGTTTCTGTGATGGATTGTGTTGAAGTTATATTCTCTTTTAATTGTGTTGCAAGTGTTTCTACATCATATCCATGCGGCTTTTCTAGTGATAAGTAACGTGTGTTTACGAAGAATTCCGCAATCGCTCCATAGTTTTCGTAGCCTCTTGCTTGATTAAAGAAGTCTGGTGTTGCGCCAAATGTTACTTGGAAGAAATCCGTACCATAGAAAGTGATAAGAATTGCGGCTGAAAGAAAGAGACAAATTGTACGATAAAGCATTCGCTGTTTTGTCTTCTTTGCTTTTGGTAGCCAGAATAATAGCGCAAAGATGATATTGATAACAGTTAGTGTAAAGAGTATCTGAACATTGAATGTTAGTTGATAGTTGGATGCGACACCGGCTGCTGTTTTAATCACGCTTATATCCCATGGTAAAAGTGGAATACCTTTAAACTGTTTTACATACATGTTCGCGATTCCAAAAATACATAGAACAACTGTGGTAATCGCAAAAGAGATTTTCATGCTTGCAAATAGTATGTAGAATATCATCGCAATCAGAAGAATAATACCGTAGTTTACAAATACATTACCGATACCTTCGATATCAGAGAGTAAGTTATTATTGCAGAGTTCGACTGACATTTCTATCAGTAGCGGTACAAGCATGATTGTAATCACTTTGATTGTCGTATCGATTTTTGGTTTATGGGGTATCCATTTTAGAAGAATTGGTAGGAACGATACGATGATTGTGATGAAAAACATGGTATTTGTTGGATCGAGTTTATGATAATCTTGATAAAAATAGATATTTGCGATCAACAAAATGGTCGTGATTAGGAGTGAAGTGATGCGTCTTAATTTATTCATAAGAATATTATAGTTGGATTGTAATGGAATTGTCACTTTTGTTATATATACTAAACTTGCAAGATGGTAGAATATTGTTAAAGAGTCTAGTTATATCATAGAAAAGATATCATTTTGCTAGATATAAACTGTTATAGAAGATACAGGAGAATTGTATGTTAAAAAATAAAAAGATTTTGATTGCGATACTTGTTGCGGTTGTGGCGATTGTTGCTACAATATTTACCTTTTTCCAAAGGAATCTAGGTGGTGCTAGTGGAGGAACAGTTGCCTACGTAGATACCATTAGTAATATCATGGGTTTTTCTGGTGGTGGAAATGATCGTTACTCTGGTGTGGTTGAATCCCAGCAGAGTGTGAAGGTGAATAAAAACCAAGAGAAGAAGATTGAACAAGTATTTGTATCTGTTGGTGATCAGGTAATTCCTTCAACAGTTCTTTTCCGCTATGATGTTTCAGAAGCACAGAAACAAATTAGCTCAATCAATCTAGATATTGAATCATTAAGAGGCACAATTACGGACAAGAATAATGCAATCTCTGAATATAAGGCTAGTGGTGATACCAGCCAGGTTGCGATTGCGGAAAATGATATTCGTGTTGCACAGTTATCTATCCAACAAAAACAGTTGGATTTAGCTGCAAAACAAAAAGAAATCGATACTGCGGATGTGCTTGCTAATACAACCGGTATTATTAAGGCTATCAATGAAAATAGTACCGATGCGCAAGGTAATGCAACTGCCTTTATCGAAATCTCACAATCTGGTGAATTTAGAGTCAAGGGTACTATTGATGAAACATCTATTACATCTATTTCTCTTGGAGAAGAGATGATTGTACGTTCTAGAACGGATGAGTCAAAGTTCTGGACAGGAAAAATTACAGAAATCAAGACAGAACCAAATGCAAAACAAAATGATATGTACAGCATGGGCGGCTCTAGTAATTCTGAAAAGGCCAGTACGTATCCATTCTATATTTCATTAGATTCTTCAGATGGCTTAATGTTAGGCCAGCACGTGTATTTAGAAAAGAATAACGGAACTGCTGTGAAGAAGGATGGCATTTGGTTAGATGCATCTTATATCGTGATGGAAGGCGATAAAGCATATCTATGGGTTGCCAATCAGAATCATCGCTTAGAAAAGCGTGAAGTTGAAATTGGTGAATTAGATGAAAATCTGTACCAATATGAGATTAAATCTGGGGTATCTGAATCTGATAGTATCGCATGGCCAATGGAAGACTATAAAGAAGGTATGAAGACAGAATCTATCTCTACAGTAGGAAGTGGAGAATAAATATGTTATTGAACTTACAAGGAATCTATAAAAGTTATGGTGGCACCATTGAAGTACCTGTTTTAAAGAATGTTTCAATACAGGTAGAAGAAGGTGAGTATGTCGCAATTATGGGTCCTTCTGGTTCTGGTAAGACAACGCTAATGAATATCATTGGTTGTTTAGACCGCTGTACAGAAGGAACTTATGAACTAGATGGTACAGATATTTCGCATATCTCAGAAAATGAGTTATCAGAAGTACGTTTAAAGAAGATTGGTTTTGTATTTCAAACATTTGAACTTTTACCAGGGGAAACTGCTATTGAAAACGTAGCTTTACCGCTTGTGTATGCAGGTGTTCCAAAGTCAGAACGTGAAAAGGCTGCGATTGAAGCACTTACCAAGGTTGGCTTAGGCGAACGTGTAAACTTTAAACCAAACCAATTGTCTGGTGGTCAAAAGCAGCGTGTAGCGATTGCACGAGCACTCATTAATCATCCGCGTATTCTTCTAGCAGATGAGCCAACAGGAGCACTTGACCAAGCATCTGGTAAACAAGTGATGGAATTATTTGAAGAGTTAAACAAAGAGGGTGTCACAATCGTTATGATTACACATGATGCACATGTCGCAAGTATGGCAAAGCGTGTAATTCATATTATTGATGGCATGATACAGGAGGGCACGCATGAATAAAAAACGAGTTATTATTAGTGTTTCTATCGTTGCGGCCTTCGTCATTGGATACTTTGGAATCCTGCAATATCGCAAGGCATCTCGCAAGGTGGATGTTGTGCAAGTGAGCACGATGAATATGGGTGGTAATCCAATGGAATCGCAGATGAGTGGACTAGTATCAGATCCAGCTACACAGACTGTTACACCATCCGCATCACAAATCATCAGTGCGGTGTATGTTATGGAAGGACAAACTGTATCTGTCGGTGATAAGTTACTTGCATATGATATTACTAGCTTGAACTATACAGTGGAATTAAAGAAGATTGAAATCTCTACTACACAGCTTCGTTTAGAACAAGCTAGAAAAGAATTACAACAATTACAAAATACAAAGCCGGTGGAAAGAAGAGTAGTACCAACACCGACTCCTGCACCAGAGCCAGAATATAAAGTGGATGCAGAAGCAGTAACACAGGTGGAAGAAAATAAAGTATGGAATTATCTGAATGCGTTAACGGATGAGGATACAGAGTTTACAAAGGATCTCGATGAGGCAACAACTCCAGTAACTCCAACTCCTACACCGACTCCAGATCCAACAGCTACGCCAACTCCTACTCCAACTCCTACTCCAACTCCAACACCTACTCCTGCACCTACTCCTACGCCAACGCCAGCAGTTCCTGCTGTAAATACATATGCAAAGGGTACAAAGGCAAATCCATATCACTTTGCGATTAAACATGATGGCTTCCTTTCTGGTAAGTTTATTAAGGAACTCATCCAGAAAGCAGAAACTGATGGAAAGACATTCTACGTTTCTATAGACGTTTATTCAGAGGACGATAAGACGAAGGGTCTTGAAGATTCTTGGTTAGTATCTGTAGATAAGTTAAAGTCAATCTTAGGTACTGTAACAGAGGATATGGCAAAACTTGATATTCAGACACGTGTAATTCGTATGAATCTTATCGAACCACAACTTCCGGAACCTGAAATTGAACCAGAAGGTATGACAGCATCTGAACTTGTACGTGCAATTCATGCCAAGGAATCTGAAGTTCGTGAGTATGATATCGATGTTCGTCGTAAACAACTTGAACTATCAGAACTACAGACACAGTTAGCAGATGGAGTTGTTTACGCTAAACGTAGTGGTGTTATCAAAGGTCTAAAGGATATGAACAATGTCCCTACAGATGGAACACCATTCTTAACTGTTGCAGGTGGAACTGGAACAGAAGTTAAGGGTTCTATCTCTGAGTTATTATTAGCAACAATTCAAAAGGGCACAAAAGTGTCTGTTACAAGTTATGAAACAGGATCCATCTATGAAGCAGTTGTGACACATATTGACAACTTCCCGACAAATTCAGGTGAAGGTTTCTATGGTGGTAATCCAAATGTTTCAATGTATGGTTTTACTGCATATATTGAAAAGGGTGATGATTTAAAACAAGGTTCTTATCTTGCCTTATCAATCCAACAAGAGAATACAGATACATCTTCTATTTATCTCAGCAACGCTTTCATCCGTGATGAACACGGACAAAAGTATGTTATGAAGGATGTGGATGGTAAGCTTGTTAAGACATATATCAAGACTGGTAAGGTATATTTCAATATGTCAACTGAAGTATTATCTGGCCTTTCAGATACAGATTATATTGCCTTCCCATATGGTGATGGTGCGATAGAAGGAACTCGTACACAAATCGGTATGGAAGACAATATGTATGGAGGCTACTAATGGTTGAAAATATTAGATTATCTATTCGTGGAATTCTATCACACAAAATGCGTTCGATTCTAACAATGCTAGGTATTATTATCGGTATTGCGGCAATCATTGCTATCGTTTCCACGATCAAAGGTACAAATGAACAAATTCAAACCAACCTCATCGGTTCAGGTGTTAATACAGTCAATGTACGTATGACACAAGGTGACTGGGAATATGATTTTGGACAGGGTATCCCTGGTAAGTACAGAGAGATCTCTGCTTCTCAAAAAGATGATTTAAAGAATATTCCTGGTGTAGTGAATGTATCACTCTATCATCGCCGTCAGGTATACGATGGTGTATTCCATCTGACAAACTCCTTAACAGGTGGATATGTATACGGTATCGATGATACATATTTACAGACAAATGGTTTAGTTGTAAGTGGTGGTAGAGCTTTCTCTACAAATGATATCGAAAACAATCGTAAGGTTTGTTTATTGGATAAGGTTTCTGCAGAACAGT
>CALBKL010000271.1 GCA_937895985.1 uncultured Solobacterium sp. | reverse complement strand
CCGTGGTACGGGTATGTGTGTATGTACACAACTTGGCTCTACTGCATATAATCGCTCTCTAGGTGGAGCAGTAATTCAAGAGGGTTTAGATTTAATCGAGCTTTCCGAGATTGCAGGTATCCATCATAGTAAATCGCGTTCACTGTATGCGCCGATTGTATTAAGTAAAGATACGAAAGTAAAGTTAAGTTCTGAAAGCTTTGAAAAAGCAATTCTTGGTGTAGATTCTGATGTTTATCCAATTGATGATATGAAAGAGTTTGAGATTCGTGTTTGTGATCAAAAGCGTGTACGCATGATCAAAGGAAAGAAGATTTCTTATTTTAAAAAATTAAATTCACTATTTTAATAGGAGGCTAGTATGCAATACATGCATTCATATTTTCAAATCTTGAAATTTCCACTCATTGTAATTGCATTTGCTTGTTTCCTGTGTGGTGTATCAAATCTGATTCTTCATCCTACATATGGATTAGTCACTATCATTGCAAATGATGGTGTCTTCTTAGTGGGGGAATCATTAGGAATTATCGCACGTACGATATTAATGTATGCGCCATTATTTATTTTATTAAGACTATTAACCCAGAAGAAAAATAGTTCTGTAACGGTCGCTGCAGGTGTAGTTGGGTACTTTGCATTCCATATCGCAACAATATTTGTGCCAGCACCGGTTCTACCATCATATGCATATAATGCGGTTTTCAATATTGGTACAGCTACTTCGTCAGTTAGTTACTTATCTGGTTCTGCCCATTATCCAATATTAACGGGCATGATTGGAACGATTATCGTAACGATGATAACGTATATCGCATGTCAAACAAATCATCATGGGATTGGACAATCATCTCCAATCAAACAGGCTGATGCGCTATTGAAAACAGTTGTGTATTGTTTATTGGCGGGTGCAGTATTTGGTGTAATATGGCCATACTGTATATTATTTATTGTACGGTTAGTTAACTACATTTCTTCTGATTTAGGTAGCCCATTCAATATGATTCTTTATGGAATCACAGATCGTTTCCTACAACTATTTCACTTGAATGCGCTCATTCGACAACCACTATGGTATACGGCATCTGGTGGGTCATGGACAAATATTGCAGGTGCTACGGTAGTGGGTGACGCAAATGTATGGACAGCACAGTTAAGTGCAGGAACCCTTACGTCTGGGGCCGGAAGATTATTTGCGCCATATTATGTCATGAATATCTTTGCGATACCAGCAATGATTTGGGGAATGTACAGTATTGGTACTTCAAAAGGACAACGTGCAAAAGTCAAAAGACTTTGTATTGTAGGTACACTGATTTCTTTAATCTCAGGCACAACAATTCCACTACAAATTATGATGTTTATGGTTAGTCCATTA
>CALBKL010000270.1 GCA_937895985.1 uncultured Solobacterium sp. | reverse complement strand
CCAAAAGAGCATCTTTTAAAATCGAAGGTATGAAAAATAATTACAAAAGCAAAGCAAAAACTCCTCACACCAACAAGAATAAAAAAAGAAAAATCTGACTCCTGAGAGTTAGGCTCCTAGAAAGTCAGAATTATTCTATTTTATAAGATAAGAGGCTAGATTTATACTAAAATAAACCTAATTGTTGAGGCATTGCATATTTTTTCTTGAGAGATTCCAACAGCTTCTGCAAACTAGAGAACCCATACTGATTTAGGAGAATCTGCTCCCATTGTTCAATATTTTTGCTTGATTGCCATGTTTCTAGATCAATTCCTTGAATCTGAGGAACCTGCATCAGCTCAATAAGTTTTTTGGAAAAAAAGGCATCATCTTTTCCAACAGAAAGTTTCTCTGCAAGTTTTGGTGAGAGATCTCAGAGATGATCATAAATATTTTCAATACTACCATAAGTTTGTACCAAGGTCATTGCTCCTTTAGGTCAGATCCCAGCAACTCCTTTGATATTATCTGCACTATCTCCAATCAATGCAAGATAATCTACAATATGCTCTGGTGAAAAGCCCCATTCCTGCTGAAAAGTCAAAAGCGTAGTAGTCTGATTTTTTGCGGCATCGGTAATAACAACATTAGCCTGCAAAAGCTGTTTAAGATCCTTGTCTGAGCTTACAACCTCTAAGGTAAGATCAGTTTTTTTTTGATATTCTCTCACAAATGAAAAGATAATATCATCGTTTGAAGGCTTAACACCAGGCTCAAACGCATTGTTATAGACATGTGGGTAAATATCTTGAATCATCTGGCAACCTCCTGGAAATAAGAAATGGTCCTCATCGGACCAACAATAATATTATAGAACAAAAAAATTTTAATTGTAAGACTATTAAATTTAAAAGTGGATGCTATAGTAAAGGTGCAAAGAGAAGTACCCTAGAAGAAAGGATAAGGAGGTACAAGCTCATGAAGGAAGTGTTACTCAATTACAGTTTACGCTCCAACATTTAACAAAGTGATTGTTAAATGAAATGTTTCTCAAGAAAAGTTGAGGACAGACCAATGGACAATTTAAAATAAAAATAGAATATAAATAATCATTTGTGAAAAACAAATTATTCTGAAATTCGTATTTCAGTAGCGAAGTATCGCAAAAAAGATAATGTAGCAAATCTATAGCATCAAGAAAGGTCTCGCAAAAACAAACCGTTGGATTGAAACAGCAGGGTTTAATCGAGACCTTTTGTTATGTCTATGTGGCAATGTACGTTTAAGGTTTATAATATTTATTTGCATTGCATTGTAATATGAATTAGATATGATAAAACATAAATGAAAGGAGTAAAATTAATGGCAAATAAAGAAAATATGACACTGCGAATCGATCATGATATTAAAGTACAGGCAACGAAGTTATTCAAATCTTTAGGGCTTGATATGAGTACTGCTACTGGAATTTTCTATCGACAAGCATTACAACATCGTGGACTACCATTTGATGTGAGAATCGAAGAGCCAAATATAGAGACATATGCAGCGATGGAAGATGCCACAAAGAGAAGAGATTTAAATGGTCCTTTCGATAGTGTTGAAGAACTGATGGAGTCATTAGATAGTTAAATATATTTATATAAATAAACTATCAGAAGAGGCTGTATTAAAAAATTGTAGGGAATACATGCATGGATGAGAAATGATATGCGTATTTATTTGTTTAAATATGTATTAAAAGCAGCACATAAAACCAGAATCGTTGAATATGCTGCTTTTAAAGGGCTATGACTGTATAGAAACTTATGTCATTGATTCTTTACAGGTTTGTCTTATTTATGCGATTGAAATAAGAATCGAATGACATAGATGGAAGTGATACATGGCAGGACTACTGGAAGTGGAATGGCAAAGAAGATTGGGGTAATAAAGCCAAATATTATGACAGCTAGTATATGGTATGCAATGATTGCAATCTGTTTAAATTGGATCTGTTGATTTAGTTTTGCAGATGTCTGGATTGTAAAAACTAAATCACTTAAACGTTTACGCGTTAATATAATATCGTTATCTTCAGAATCTAAATTCTGGCTAATACCAAATTGAACATTTACATCAGCGGTAGATGAAGAGATAGAGCCATCGACATTTGCGTACATACTGATAGAGTCATGCGAGCATGATTTTATCAGATTTTCTTTTTCATTCATGTCTACGTTTGCATGAATGTTTTTAATCTCACAATTTTTTTGAATATATTGAATTTCTTCATCATTTCCACGTGCAAATAAATGTACATCTGTTAGTTCTTTAAGTGAATGGATGGCTTGTATACTATTTGGGACAATTGGCTTTTGCATAGCGATTAAACCTAGTACTTGTTCTTCCCCAATTAGGATAAAAACTTTCTTTCCTTGCTCTACAAGTTCATCAATCTTTTGTCTTATGGTTGGGTTAATGATATCTGTATAAGATAAATCATGAACATTACATAACTGATAGGTATTTTGAATTGTATCGCTTTGATGTGCCTTTTGAAAATTTGTTAGAACACTTAGGTTTACAGAAGAAATCTTTTGTGATTTTAAGTAACGTGTAATCGCTCTAGAGTAACTGTCATGTCGTTTGTTGGATAGTGTATATGCAATATAACGCATGATATTTAAGTCGGTTTCATCAAGTGGAATAAAATCCGTTACTTCAGGCTTTGAGGCAATCAAAATATCATCTTGTTCAAGGAATAATGTCTCAACTTTACCGGCTGTTTCTAGTGCATCTACATTACGGAATAGCACATGATTTTTCGCTGCGAAGATTGCCTTTTCTAGTACTTCTTTTTCAGAGGAGATTGTTAATGCATTCATTGCAACGGAAGCTAGTACTGCAATTGAAACACTAATCGCGATAGAGAAAGATTTACCAACTAAAATCCAACCAAAGAATAAAATAACAGCCGCAATAATCGAATATAAGAATAAGTATTTAGAGAAGTTTTTAAATGGTGAATCAAAGGATTTATCGTTCGCTGTTTCCTTAGCGAGTTTTGCGAATTGTAATAGGGTAGTCTTTTCACCAATCTTTTCTACTTTAATCTGAAGAGAGCCTTGCAAGCAACGTGTGCCTGCATATACGTAGGAACCTTCTGACTTTGTGATATTGGATTGTATACCAGTTAATGTAGATTCATCTACAGATGCGTAACCTTCTACAACAATGCCATCACAAGGAATATTTTCATTTGGTCGAATAATTAAAATCTGATTCTTTTTGAGTTGGCTTGTTTCTTCAATAACTTCACCAGTCTTATTAAAGACTGCTGTATTTTCTGGGATATATTGTTTGATGTTCAATGATGTTGTGGATGTTTGTTGCATGTATTTTAAATACTTTGTTTTATAGAGATCTGTACCAAGAATTGTAATCATTGAAATCATAAATGGGTACGCATTTACGGTATTTTGAATTGTTAGTAAGATACCGTATAAGAAAGAAATACTAATGGCAATACTACCGATGGTTGCGGATGATGGATTCTTCTTTTGAATCTCCTCTTTTGCATGCATGAATATTATGCGTCCTACATATAAGGAGTAAACTGAGAATAGTAATCCAATCCAAGGCGTTATATGTAATATCCATAGTATTGCTAGTAGAATAACTTCGCATACAAAGACAAATAAGATATGATAATTTGGCTTGGTTGGATTTTTCTCATCTTGTTGAATGAAAAAATCTGAAGTTGGAATTTCACGTGTATATGCATGATATCCACATGCTTTAATTTTTTCAATGATATTATCTGCAGTAATGATAGTTGGATTATATTCTACAGTCACATTGCGGTCGCTTAAAGTAACCGTTACAGTAACGATTCCTTTTGTGTTGATTAAGTATTGATAGATTGTATCAGCACTTGCATTTAAATACAGATTTGCGACCGAAAATGTTTGTTTCTTTGTTTCCATGGATATCCTCTGTTATATTTTACAAAATTATCATCAGAATAGGAATGTAAATTCTGTGATAGATAAAAGAAAACACATGGATTCCATGTGTTTGGTAATAAAAATTATCTTCCACGAATGCTAAAGATTACTACAATAGCACTTACAACCATCTGTACAATTGAACCAGGTACTACACCGAAAATGTCATATATCACTACTAAAAGACGTGGTACAGTGAAACTGCCGTTTAGATTTCCGGATAGATAGTTGACTAAAACAAAGGCTGCATATAGAAACCAAATTGTACCAAAGACAATACCAAGCCAATCTTTTTTCTTTTCCATAAATAATCCTCCTTTATGGATTATACCATTCTTATACAAAAAAATAGTGATGTTTTGTCTATATTTACGACCTAATTGTAAATTATATTTTTGTGATTATAACTTTATTAGTATATTTAGGTTAGTTTGTTCTAACAAAAAAGTATAGAATTGAAGCGGATTTGTTTTTGTTTGAAAAATATTGAGTATAATTATAACGAGGTGATTAAATTATGATACAGGATAGAATCAAAAAGTTAAGAGCTTTGATGGCTGAGCGTAAGATTGATGTATATTATATTCCAAATGAAGATGACCATCTTTCTGATGAATATACAGCTGATTATTTCAAGTGTAAATCATACATGTCTGGTTTCAGTGGTGAATCTGGATGTACAATTATCACAAAGGATTTCGCAGGTCTTTGGACGGATGGTAGATTCTTTACACAGGCTGAAAATGAACTTCAGGGAACTGGTGTTACACTAATGAGACTACGTCAAGAAGGTGTACCAAATCCAATCGACTTCTTGATTGCGAATACACCAAAGAACGGTGTGTTAGGTTTTGATGGTGCAGTGGTTTCTGCTAGAAATTACTTACATCTAACCCAAGCATTAAAAGAAAAGAATGCGAAGTTATATACAACAGAAGATCTTGTTGGAATGGTTTGGGGTAAAGATCGACCTGCTATGCCAACGGAAGAATTATATGTACTTCCTAAGAAGTACACAGGTGAAGATGCGTCCGAAAGAATTGCACGTGCAAGAGAAGCAATGAAGGCAAGCAAATGTGATGCAATCTTATTTACTGCTTTAGAAGATCCATGTTGGTTATTAAATATTCGTGGTAACGATATTGCATGTACTCCAGTGAGTTATGCATTCGCAGTAATCACAAATAAGAAACTCTACTATTATGTAGATTCTAAGAAGATTAATGCGAAGGTTGCGAAGTACTTCAAGGAAAATAAGGTAACAGTGCGTCCATACAATGCGTTAATGAAGGACTTAAAACAATTAGAAGGTAAGAAGATCTGGGCAGATATGGGACATCTCAACTCCAATCTGTATAAAGCATTAGTAGGTAATGAGATTTATGATGCGATTTCACCAGTCGCTTACTTCCGTGCAATCAAGAATAAGACAGAAATTAAGAACATTCGTAATGCACATGTAAAAGATGCAGTTGCGA
>CALBKL010000269.1 GCA_937895985.1 uncultured Solobacterium sp. | reverse complement strand
GACAGTAATAATTACGAAGTGGTAGAATAGTGGTATGAAATGGAGCAAAGTGGAGGGGATATTCAGATGGTGATGTTCACAGGTGAATACAGACACAACCTAGATCCGAAAAACAGACTGATTATTCCGTCAAAATACAGAGACCAGTTGACGACAAAGATTTACGTAACTGAGTGGATGGATGGGTGCTTAGCTGCATTTGCGGAAAATGAATGGAACGAGTTGGTGTCAAAACTAAATAAGTTACCAATCACAAATAAAAAAGCCCGTGCCTTTGTACGTAGTATCTTAGGCAAGGCAGATGAGTGTGGTGTGGATAACCAAGGAAGAATCCTATTACCACAGTTTCAAATTTCTGATCGTGAATTTGAAAAGTCCTGCGTGATTGTGGGGGCTTCTGATCACTTCGAAATTTGGCCAGAGAAAGTATTCGAACAATACAACGAAGAATCTATGGGTGAATTAGAAGACTTTGCGGAAGACTTAACGGAGCTACTACAAGCATGAAGCACACATCAGTCTTATTAAAAGAAACAGTAGATTCACTCAATGTAAAAGAAGATGGCATTTACGTAGATGGAACATTAGGCCGTGGTGGACATTCTGGTTATCTAATTTCCAAATTAAAGAGTGGTCATCTATATGCGTTTGATAAAGATAGTCAAGCGATTGCGGAATCTACCGAGAACCTAAAAGATGTGTTGCCTTATATTACGATGATTCACAATGACTTTCGCTCCATGAAGGAAGAACTTGCAAAAAGAGGAATTCATGAAGTAGATGGAATCATGATGGACCTAGGAGTTAGTTCTCCACAGTTCGATGATCCTACAAGAGGATTTAGTTATCGATATGATGCACGCTTAGATATGCGTATGAATCAAGAACAAGAATTAGATGCATATCAAATCGTGAATACATATTCCTTCGAAGAACTCTGTCGTATTTTACGCGAGTATGGAGAAGAGAAATTTGCAAAATCAATTGCAAGAGCAATTGAAAAGCAACGGGCAATCCAACCAATTGAAACAACATTCCAATTGGTGGATGTCATCAAGTCAGCTTTACCGGACAAGGTGTTACGTCAAAAAGGACACCCAGCTAAACAAACATTCCAAGCATTACGTATTGAAGTAAATGATGAACTTGGAGCACTGCAAAAAGGATTGGAAGATGCACTGAGCTTATTAAAGCCTAATGGTAGATGTGCAATCATTACATTCCATTCCTTGGAAGATCGTATGGTCAAGAATGTATTTAAAGATTATTCATCAGCACCTTACATTGACCCACGTATTCCAATCAAAGCATCTGATATTAAACAAGCAGAATACAACTTAATCACAAAAAAGCCAATCACAGCGACTGATGAAGAGTTAGAGGAGAATCACCGCTCTCACAGTGCAAAGCTACGTGTTATAGAGAAAAAAGGAGAATAGGGATATGGCCAAGATTGTTAAAAGAAAAAAACAGAAAAAAAATACAGCATTTTTAAATTTTTCTATATGGATGTTCATGATTTCTGCTACACTTTATTTGGCTAGTTCCATATTCTTAAGAACTTATAACAATGCCTTAAGTGCTCAGACACAACAAATGGAAGCTGATATCGTGACATTACGTACGCAGAATGATGCACTAAAGGTAGAAATCTTGAACTTAGGATCAAATAACCGTGTTGACGAAATCGCTGCAAGCAACGGTCTAAGTAAGAAACAGGAGAACATTGTCACTATCACAGGTGGATCTAGCAAGACAACTGGAGAATAGAATGGCAAAAAGAAAGAAATACCGTAATGAAGTACGTCGAATATTGATTGTGACATTAGCAGCAATTATGCTGATTGCTTCTAATGTTTTTTTCGTAACCATTGGGAAGGTACATTTACGTTCTGGTACAGATTTAAGTATATACGCTGATTCTGCCAATACAGTTACTGAGACAAGTTTGGCTTTACGCGGATTTATATATGACCGTAACGGTCAAGTAATCGCACAGGATAATCGTACTTACGATATCGTTTGTGTTTTATCTTCCGCACGTCAATCTATCGAAGGTCAGATTGCATACGTGAAAGATAAAGAGGGGACGGCAAAGGTCCTATCTGAGATTTTAAAAATTGATTATGACAAAATTATGGGATATCTATCTCAAGATATATACCAAACAGAGTTAGGTGTTGGTGGTCGCCGCTTATCACAAGCAACCAAGGACCTTATTGAATCTTACAAATTGCCAGGGATTGAATTTACGGATTCTATCAAGCGTATCTATCCAAATGGACAATTTGCTTCGAACTTAATTGGTTATGCACAACAAGATGATCATGATATTACAACTGGACAGATGGGATTGGAACTTTACCTAAACTCTTATCTATCTGGTACAAATGGTACACGTACATACCAGACAGACAAAGATGGGTATCGTTTACCTGGTATGAAGGATGAAGTAGTCAGCGCTGTAAATGGTGATGATGTTTATCTAACGCTAGATACTTCCATTCAACAGACGCTTGAACAATCCATGAGTATGACACAAAGTCAATTTGGTGCAGATAATGTTTGGGGCGGTGTTATGGAGATTAAGACTGGTAAGGTCTTAGCCTGGGGACAATCAAACTCGTTCGACCCAAATGTTCGAGAGATTACAGATTATACAAATACGGGTGCACAGGTTCCATATGAGCCAGGATCTACTTTAAAGACATTCACATGGGCTGCTGCTATCAATGAAGGTAAGTATAATGGCTCTGAATTAACAAATGGTAATTCTTATTGCTATGGCACCGATAGCCAGAACAATCCAATTCGTGCAACGGCAGATAATAGCCTAGGCTGTGTTTACAATGCATATCGTTATCAATATGGTTCTGTTGATTTTGATACAGGTCTTATCTACTCGCTAAACTCTGTAGCAGGTACAGTTCAAAATGAAGTGATTACCCCAGATATTAACCTTGAGTATTTAAGAAAGTTTGGTTTCTTCAATGATGTAGATACAGATGGGTTACCAGAAGCAACTGGTACATTAAACTTTACGTATCCTTCGGATAAACTCTCATTATCTTTTGGCCAAGGTTCTACGGTTACGATGTTGCAGTTGATGCAAGCATATAGTGCTGTATTCTCTGATGGCACAATGGTAAAACCATATTTCGTAGATTCTATTCGTGATGGATATGATAATTCGAAATATATCTATAAAGCAAATAAGACAGTTGTAGGTCATCCGATTACAAGTGATACCGCAAAGCAGTTACAGAGTATTCTGTATCGTGTAGTAAATGATGATAAGGGTACAGGTCGTGGTTATCGTATCCCAGAATGCAAGGTGATGGGTAAGACAGGTACAACTGAATTGGCGGTTGATGGTAGTTATCAATCTGGTAAGTATATCTATTCCTTTATGGGTGCTTTACCGGCAGATAACCCACAGATTCTGGTTTATTATGCAGTCCAAATTGATTCGAGTGCACCAGTCAACCAACAACCGCAAGTAAACTTATTACGTCGTATTGCGATGCAATATGGGTTTGCACAGCAGACAGCTGAAACACCAGAAAATACGGCAGAAACTGTTTCGGTATATGAGATGCCATCGTTGATCAACCATAGTTTAAGCTATGTACAAAATACACTCTCTTCCTATGGAACAGAACTATATAACTTGGGTGATGGAAATACTGTTATTCGTCAATATCCACAAGTTGGACATTCAGTAACGACGGGACAAAAGGTATTCTTAGTTACGAACGCCAATACAATCTACATTCCGAATATGCTCGGGTGGAGTAGACAGGATGTGGCTGGGTTCTGGCAAGCGACAGGACTAGATGTTACTATCACAGGTGATGAAACATCAGTTGTGACTTCACAAGATATACCGCCAGGTTCTTATATTGAAAAGGGTACCGCTATCTCAATCCACTTTGGTGGGTAGTCAGGAGTAAATATGTCAATATTTCAAATGTGCTTATATTTCGTATTGAGTCTTAGTATTGTACTAGTGACAATGCCATTTTTGATTCAATATCTCAAAAAACTAAGCTTTAAACAAACTGTTAGTGAATATGCATTAGAGGATGATAAGAAGAAGGCGGGAACACCTATCATGGGTGGTATCTTATTTATTATCGTTCCAGTTGTATTAACTTTGATTTTCGTAAAAGGAATCTTTCAAGACCTTGATACGCTGATTGTACTATTAGCGTTTATGGGCTATGGCTTAATTGGTTTTGTGGATGATTTCTTAATTGCTGTACTTAAAAACAATGAAGGTTTAAAACCACTTCATAAGTTTTTGATGCAGGTTTTATTAGCAGTAATATTCTTCGTGCTATATCGCTCGCACGCATCTTTGGAAATTACACTTCCAATTACTCGTATCGTAATACCACTTGGTATCGCATATTTCTTCTTAGTATTATTTATGTTTTCTGGTTCTAGCAACGCGGTGAATCTGACAGATGGCATGGATGGATTATCTTCTGGTGTTAGTATTATCGCTTTAATACCATATCTAGTTATTACTCTAAAACAAGAAAAGATTGGTTTGGCAATCTTTGTAGTATGTTTGATTGGTGCTTTACTTGGCTATCTTTACTACAATAAAAAACCAGCGCGTGTATTTATGGGTGATACTGGATCACTTGCTTTAGGTGGTGTATTAGCTGCCTTAGCGATGATTACGAAAACGGAATTGTTATTAATTTTGATTGCAGGGGTACCAGTGATTGAAACACTTTGTGTGATGATTCAGATTGGTTCTGTAAAAATTAGACATAAGAAAGTATTCCCATATACACCGATTCATTATGCATTCCGCATTAAGGGTATGCCTGAAGTTAGTATTGTACGTATGTTTTGGCTTGTAGAGGCAATCTTAGCAGGGATTGGACTACTCATAGGAATACATTGACCCTAGATGAAAATTCTAGGATTTTTTGTTTTGGGAGGTGGAAAATAGAGTATAATATTGATAAGTATTATCATTTTGAAGTATGGTTATCAAAAGATGTTTTTGGTATAATAACTAAGTTGTTAGGAGGAAGGCATGTCACAAAGTACTTTTGATGTGAATCATCGACTGGTTGAACTTACGATGGTTCTCAAACTACAAAAATTACAAAAAGAAGATTTGCCTACTCTTACATATGTAAATCTTGAGGATTATCTGAATCATTTATGGCGTAATAAATCACCGCGAACACTTAATCAAGCTGTGGATGTTGTGTGGAATGTGGCTGCAAATGATATTGTACGTTTCTTATCAACACAAGCTGTTATTGATGGTGCGAAGAAAAACCTTGAAGATTTTGCGGATGTCATTGGAGGGAATTAACTTATGGCAAAGAATACTACAAAGAAAAGTAAGTTAGCTGTTTTTGCGTTAGTTGTTCTATTGTTAGGTACTTTAATTGGTACAACAATACGTTCAATTATCTCTAGCTTAAATCTTGGCTTAGACTTACGTGGCGGTTTTGAAATCTTATATCAGGTAGAACCGTTGAATGAAGGTTCTACAGTTGATATGTCTGCTGTTATCAACAGTATTTCAAAGCGTATCAACGTATTGGGTGTTAGTGAACCACAGATTACAGTGGAAGGTAATAACCGCGTTCGTGTACAGATTGCAGGTGCGAAAGATCTTGAAACTGCACGTGAATTAATTGGTACAACAGCGAATCTTACATTCCGCGATGTAGATAATAATGAATTAGCTGATTCATCTATCTTACAAGAAGGTGGTGCATCTCTTGCGTATAAAGATGGCGAACCTATCGTATCTTTAAAGATTGCGGATAAAGAGAAGTTTGCGGCAATGACAAAGGCAATTGCACAAAAAGGTAATGGCGCAAACATTATGGTCGTATGGCTTGATTGGCAGGATGGCGATACATACGCTGCGGAAGCTGCGAAGGCAAAGAATGGTGAAGAGCCTAAGTATATCTCAGCTGCCTCTGTACAAACAGAAATTAATGGTGACTGCATTATCTCTGGAAACTTTACAGAGGATTCCGCTAGAACTTTAGCTAACCTCATCAATTCTGGTTCTTTACCAGTTAAGTTAACTGAGCTATCCAGTAATGTTGTGTCTGCTTCATATGGTGCAGATGCTCTACAGGTAACAGCACTTGCAGGTGTAATCGGTGTTGCCGTTGTTATGGCTGTTATGATCTTCGTATATCGTTTACCAGGTTTGATTTCATCTATCATGCTTGCATTCTATGTATGGGCTGTATTTGGAATCTACTCTTTAATGGGTGCTGTATTTACATTATCTGGTATCGGTGCACTTGTATTAGGTGTTGGTATGACTGTCGATGCAAATATCATCAACTATGAACGTATTCGTCAGGAGTTATACAAGGGTAGAAGTGTTCGCGCTGCAGTTGCGGAGGGTGGTAAGTTATCCTTTGCGGCAATCTTCGATGCACAGTTTACAACGCTCCTAGCTGCGTTAATCATGTATATCTGGGGAACAGGTACAGTTAAGGGCTTTGCTACAATGTTAATTATCACCGTTGTAATGACATTGGTTCTTAACGTAGGTTTCTCTAAGTGGTTGTTAAATCTTATCGTTGACTCTGGTGTCTGCGATGGTAAGCCAGAATTATTTGCTGTTAAGAAGAGTCAAATGCCTGATGTATCTAAGGGTGAGAAACAATTCTACACAGGTACATTCAAATTTGATTACATGGGTAAAGCAAAGTATGCTGTAGCTGCTGGTATTTCTATTATCGTATTATCTCTAGCGTTAAGTTTCTTTAACTTAGCAAAGGGGAATGGTTTCTTAAACTTAGGTATTGATTTCGCGTCTGGTACAAAGTTAACAGTTACTTCTGAAC
>CALBKL010000268.1 GCA_937895985.1 uncultured Solobacterium sp. | reverse complement strand
GAAAGTGGCTTGTTAGTTCACATAACCAGGCAACCGTAGATGTCCCTGCTAACTCTTCATTATTTTCGACGGAATAACTATCCGCACGCTTGGTCCAATATTGGATAATTTTTTCTTGTATTGTATGCATGTCCCTTAATCCCTTATTGTGTTTCATTCTATCATAGTTCAAATGAAAACCCGAATTTCTTCGGGTACTTATCGTCTTTGTCGATATACTTCAAAGGATAATACAGCAGCAGCGCTGGCTGCGTTTAACGCATTGCGAAAATCATTTGCGTATGGAATATAGATATTTTGTTCAATCTCATTTCGCACAGCAGATGATAGTCCCCTCATTTCACCACCGATGGCTATTAAACTAGGCTTTTGATAGTCCGCTTCTAGATATGTAATAGCGTCTTTACGCATTGCCGCGTAAGTTTTAATCCCTTGTTTTTTAATATCTTTTACTAACTGTGGCAAATCATCCGACATGACAATATTCATGTATTCAAAGGCACCTGCACTGGATTTGGCAATTGTGCTTTCCGCACTCGTCCAATCGTGTTTTGGTAGGATTAATCCATCACAACCTGCACTATATAAAGTGCGGATAATATATCCTAAATTAAATGGATCTTCTACTCCTTCTAGCAATACAAGAAATGGTGCTTTACCATGCATGCATTCAGAGAGCTCTTGATAGACTCTAGGACCCGCTTGCGCAACCAATCCACCGTGTGTTCTCCCAGTTGCCATTGAGTTAATTTCTTCACGTTCTAACGGCATGCATGAAATTCCTTTTTCCTTTGCACGATGTAAGATAAAGTTTAAGTCTTTATCATTTTTATGTTTATCGTAGTATAGCTTTTCAACTTTACGATGATTTCCTAAAATGGCCGCTTTTACACTAACATTTCCTTCAAGTAACATTAGCGTGCCCTCCGCACTAGGTCATTTTCACCTATTTCAAATGGGATTGGAACTTGTACCACTACCATTGGACGTCTAGAACTTACAAGGTATTCTCCCTTTGGATCTTTGATCCACTCAACTTTGAAAGTACGCTTATCTTTACCCGGTGAAATCACTTCTAACATTTCACCAACATCAAAAGCATTACGTGTCTCTAAGTAGGCAACATTTGCGTCTTGATCGTATCCGGCAACCTTGGCTAAGAAGTCATGATTAACATCCGCATCAGAGTATGCATGATAGATGAGTGTATTTAATCCTGCTTCACCAGGATAGAACGCTGTTGTTGTCTGTCGATTTTCAGCACGTGAGATTTCCTTTTTATGATATGCCAATCTTTCTGGTGAAAGTGGTCCGTCATTCTCTGCAATCTCATCAATCAGATGACGGTATGCACTAACAACAGATGCGACATAGTACTCTGTCTTCATACGTCCTTCAATCTTCAAAGAACTAACACCTGCATCCATCAACTCATACATATAATCAGCTGCCAGTAAATCTTTTGAACCCATGGAATATAAAACATCAGTATTTAATTCTTTATCATCTTGATAGACATGATATTGCCAACGACAACTTTGTGCACAACCTCCACGGTTGGCATCACGCAATGTCATACGATTGGATAATGTACATCTACCAGAGTAGTTTACACACATACCACCATGAATAAAGGCTTCTGTATCCACTGGACATTCCTTTGTGATGGCATAGATATCTTCAATCGAACATTCACGCGCAAGTACTGCACGGTCTAGTCCTAATTGTTCGTGTAAGAATTTGGCTGTTTCTACATTGGTAATACTCATCTGTGTAGAACAGTGAATTTCTAACTTTGGTGCACATTCACGTGCTAGTTTCATAATCGATGGTGAGGCTGCGATAATCGCTGTAACACCATACTCTTCTAACTTCATTAAGTATTCACGTAAACCCTCATAATCTTCTTCATGAGGAATGACGTTTGTTGTGACATGGATATGTGCGTTATGTTGACGGGCAAATTCACACGCCTCCTTGATATCTTCCATCGTAAAGTTGGAAGCTCTTGAGCGTAAAGAATAGGATTGTCCTCCAATATAGACAGCATCAGCACCATAACGAATCGCCGTCTTACAACGATTCAGATCCCCTGCAGGGGCTAATAATTCAGGTTTCTTCATCATAACTTTATCTGATCGTCTTCTGTCCATAATATCCATCTGAAACTGGTAATTCTGGATATTTGGATACAAATTCCTTTCTAACACTCTCACCATCTTCTCCATCAAGCACACGACGATACATCCGTATCGCATCTAATAGTGCATCCTGTGGAATATAGTTTCCATACATTTCAAAACGCTGAATGCCTGCGTTTGAAAAAGGCTCTAACCACGCAAAAGACTCCTGTACAAAATCCGTGTAAATCATCATCCCTGCTTCATTTTCATATGCTGGCATCATACCATCACGTTTTTGTTCACGAAGGTATAGATGATGGTTATGATGTAAAGGTTCTTCGATATTTGCGACTTCTTGATATGCTGTTAGTAATGGTCGCTTAGAAATACTCATTAATAAGTATCCAAATACCTGAATACCACAATGACGTACACTTGAGGCAATCTTCAAGATTTCCTCTTCTGTTAAAAGCGGTGAAATATTCACCGAATACATTCCTGTCGATAGCCAGAACTTTGCGTCTTCTGCAGAAGTCACTAAAGTCTCTGGGCTATAAATGAGTTTATCTTCTAAGGATAACTCCTTGGCTACTTGATATAGACCAGGATCTGCAACAATGACACCATCTACTCCAATCTCAAGCAATTGTTTCAACTCTTGTTGTGCGTATTTGATTTCACTTTGTGGAAACAACCGATTCATCAGCACAAATAGCTGTATCTGCACCAAATGTGCTTGTGTTAATAGTTCTTCAATCTGCGCAATTGAAAAAGTGTGGAGCGAGCTAAATACTCCCCCTTCGAGCGCAACAATTACTTCATCTGCACCTGCTTCTTTAAGCAGCGCAATATCTTCTTTTCTTTCACATGTAACTGATATTTTCTTCATACCGCCCTATTATATCATGAATTCCATGCACACCATTTGACATTGCACATACTTATGCTATGTTATAAACGTAATTGGCGTTAAGTGCTGTATGGAACGGGTCCCTACAGACGAAAAGCATAGCTTGCGGTCATTACAACTCCCATTATGTGAACGAAAACCTTTCTTCACAAATGGATGTGAAAGGAAGGTTTTTATATGTTTAATAAAGAATTTTGGAATTCATCCGCGTCAAAACTAAAATCAGTAAAGTATATTGCATTAATGGGTGTATTTATTGCACTCAAGATCGTCGCATCTAAGCTCTACTTCCCCGTATCTGAGAACTTAAAAGTAGGGTTTGGGTTTATACTACTCGCAATCGAATCATCGATTCTTGGGCCAGTTGCTGGAGCACTATCCGCAATTATCACTGACAACCTAGGTTTCTTCTTAGGTGGAGGTGGTGTCTACTTTGCTGGATATACACTAACACCAGTACTTGCCTGCTTCATATGGTCATGTTTCTTATACAAGCAGAAGATTACTGTAGTTAAGATTGTCATTGCAAAGCTCATCAACTCATTATTTGTAAATGTAGTCGTTGGATCACTTTGGAGTTCTATGTTGTATGGAAAAGGTTATATTTTCTACTTTACAAAGAGCTTCATTAAGAATTCTCTCTTATTCCCTATTGAAGTTATTTTACTAGTCATTGTATTCAATGCATTAGCACCTGTACTCAAGCGTTATAAGCTCATTGATTCCACTAATACATTCCCAATTCCTTGGTTCTAATTCTAACCTGCTGTAACATTAGCAGGTTTTCTTTTTGTATGCATAAAACCATTGGTGTATAATTGCAATATGATAGAAAAACATTACTGGAAGATTAAGCAAGCAGCCTTAAATATAGATTTATGTGTTGTTTCCAAGCATCACAGTATCGAAGAAATACAATCCTATTACGACGCAGGTGAAAGAATCTTTGCGGAAAATAGAACTGCTGAACTTGTTTCAAAAGCAGCGGCCCTACCAAAAGATATCGCTTGGCATTACATAGGACATTTACAGCGTAATAAAGTAAAAGACATCTTACCTGTTGTATCCTGCATTCAATCACTCGATAATATTGCTCTTGCGAAAGTCATCGAAAAAGAAGCGACGAAACTAAATTGTACAGTTGATGTGCTCATTGAACTACATTTAGCGGATGAAGATACCAATAAGAGTGGATTAGACCCAGCTGATGTAGAGATATTTACAAACTTCCTCTTACAAGAATGTCCACATATTACGATTCAAGGTTTAATGACAATGGGTCCACATACAAATGATGAAGAAAGAATTCATGAGGTCTTTACCAAGGCACACGATATCTTCCAACATCTTCAGAAAATATTTGGTAAACAATATTTCCATACTCTTTCTATGGGTATGAGTCATGACTATCCAATCGCAATTGAGCACGGTAGTACCATGTTACGGATTGGAACATATTTATTTGAGGAGAATGAATTATGACATTTACAAAAAAGAGCGCAAATCTAACTCCAATCGCAGATGCAGTATTTACTGTCGTTGCGAAAGCAAAAGAAGATAAGCGTATCAATGGTGAAGAAAATGTAATTGACGCAACGATTGGTACACTTTGTGATAACGATGGAAACCTTGTTGCACTCAAGTCAGTATTTGATCACTATGATAAAATCGACCACCGTATCAAAGCTTCCTACGCTGCGAGTTTTGATGGAAACCCTAATTTCCGCAAAGATGTGTATGAATGGGTAACCCAAGGTACAAATCTAAAGCTTGCGCATAATGTTATCGCAACACCAGGCGGTTCTGGTGCAGTTAGTTCTACCTTTACTTCTGTATTAGAAGAAGGAGAAACTGTCATTACCCCAAATATTGCTTGGGGTAGTTATCGTTTGATGGCTTCGGAAAATAACTTAAAGATTGCAGAGTATGAACTCTTCAACGAAGATAATCACTTCAATATCACTTCCATCAAAGAAACAGTGCAGAAAGTGATGAAGACGCAAGAACGCATTCTATTACTTATCAATGACCCTTGCGAAAATCCTACTGGATATACAATGAGTCATGAGGAATGGAAAGAAGTGATTGACTTTGTAAATGAAGTCTCGAAGACACACCCTATCGTTTTACTGGATGATATTGCATATATCGATTATGCTTACAATGCGGATATATCTCGTAAGTATATGGAAATCTGGAATGAACTTAGTGAGAATGCCCTGATTATTGTTGGCTTCTCTTGTTCGAAGACTATGACTTCCTATGGCTTACGTTGTGGGGCCGCAGTGATTCTCGCACAACTGGAAGAATCCGTTACTGAGATGAAAACAGTATTAGAAAAGAAAGCACGTGCTACTTGGTCTAATATTCCAAATGCCGCAATGGAAAACTTCAGTTGGGTTGTTAATGAAAATAGAGAAGAATTTCTCAAAGAAAAACAATTTTATATCGATCTAATGAAAGAGCGCTCTTCTATCTTCTTAACAGAAGCACATGAAGTTAAACTACCACATTATCCATACCGCGAAGGCTTCTTCGTAACATTAAAAATCTATGATAATGATTTATGCAAAAAGGTTCATGAAGCATTTCTAGAGAATCACATTTATACAGTGAAAGTAAACCACGGTATTCGCGTTGGTTTATGTTCCCTACCAAGCCATAAGATTTATGGTCTAGCAAAGAAAATGAAGGAGATTGAGGATACAATCCTCAAATAGAAAAACTATGCCAGCTGCTACAACACATGTTGAATTTGCGAAAGATGTACTTCGTACAATGGATGAAGCACATGCAAGCATGATTACAAACAAGGGAATGTTCTATCTAGGCTCTCAAGGTCCAGATATGTTATTCTTCTCAAGAGCTTCCCTATTACCAGGATCACTTAAAAAATATGGTGATTTAATGCACGATGAAAAGTGTAATGAGTTTATTGATTACTTTGATAAGTATAGTGAAAATGACTCTGATCTTAGAAGTTACTTCTATGGTTTCTTATGTCATTACGCTCTTGATTCAACTGCACACCCACTTATTAACGCAGTCGCAAGAGACACTCATATCCAAACAGGACTACACGAAGGTGCTGCTCACGTTATTAGTGAAGCTAATATTGATGTATGGATGTTACACCAACGTGGAAGAAGCGAACAAACTTATGATGTCTTCAACTTTATGAAGATTGATAAGGTATCTAAATCCAAACTTGGATTAATGTATGCAGGAATGTTCCAAAACGTATTTAATCTAAAAATTAAACCTAGTTTATGTGCGGAATCTGCGACAGAGATTGTTCGTTATACAAAGTTCTTATATCCAACGAAGTTAAAGTATGATTTATTATGTGCATTAGAAAAACAAATTAAAATACCACCCGTTTTATCCGGCATGGTATTGTATAACAAAAATGATTTTAAGGTATTAAATCTTGAACATAAATCTTATCCACTTCGCTATGACTTAAGTAGAGAGATTCATGCGTCATTTCCAGAATTATATGGTAAAGCAGTTAATTTTGCGAAACAATTAATTGATACACGCAGTCCAGAAGACTTCCGTATCAACTTCAATGGCGAACCATACCAAGAATAAAACCGATTCACTGGAATCGGTTTTTTAAATATCTGTTTCAGCCCAAGAAGGTAATTCATTACCCTTACGGATTAATACAGTCTTTTGATAATTTGTTTGGTTGAGGAAACGTAATACTTGGTCTACTTCTTCATCTGTACAACCCACAAGAACCTTTACATCTAATTCCTTGATGAGGATGTCTGCTGCGACAACTAATGCGCTAATCTCATATCGATTGCCACTACCAGCATAAACTGATACACCATCTTTTCCAAAACTCTTTGTATCGTTGATATATCCATAATCAACTGGATAAATCAAGTTCTGAAAGCGTGGATGAACTTCACCTTTTTTTCTTGTAATCTGGTAACCACTGGATAAATAAAGCGTATCTAACTTCTGCCAGAAATAGGCATTATTTTCAAATTCAATCATTGTATACCCCTTTGATGTTTCCATTATACTATTACAAAATATTTCTGTAAACATATCCTAATTTCTCTGAAAAAAATTTCATTAGAAATAGAATTTTGAAATATTTATTTCAAGTTCAATCATTCCCAAATGGTTTGATCTTTTCCTGATGCAACTTCAAAGTGATACTTTGCAATGCCAATATCGGTATCTAGCGCAAAGCCAAGACCCTTTTTTACATATACCTTTCCATCTCTGTAGCCAAAGCGATAACTATGTTGGTTTAGAGCAGATGGAGCCATTGCAACAGCTTCTACTCCTTTGATGAACCAATCCGGTAGTTCAGGATAGCCAATGGATAAGTCTTTCACCTTCTTGTATTTATGTTCTCTTCCTTGGTTTTCACCATATCCAATTGCGATAATCATTAAGAATTTTTCACCAGGTTTGATATCTACAACACTCTCAATTTTTTTATAAGTACCACCTACCCAACAAGTATTAAGACCTAACATTTGTGCCTTAAGTACAATCTTTTCTCCATAGTAGCCACAGCGCTCATGAAAGGTTGAATCATCCTTACCCACTAGTGCGATATAGTTCTTTACGTTAGAGAATAACCCATAGTGATATAAACGTTTTGCGAAAGCCTGTGGTTCATTTTCAATTAGTTGAATATGTAGGTTTCCTTCTTGATTACATTCGTCAATATACTTACATAATTCATTACGCACATCTATATCAATTGACTTATCTAAGTACGAACGTACGGAATGTCTTTGCTTGATAGCGTCCAATAATTCCATCTTCATTTCTCCTTTAAAAAGAAATGGCACAAGCTTCTCAGATTGTGTCATTATCAACGGATGTATTATAACAGGATAGTCTCCATTATCACCATTATTTCATTTTCGATTTTGCAAAGAAAGCGACCAGACCACTAGTCGCTTTTATGTATGTATTATCGATAAGACTTCTTCATATAGGCAATGGATACCACTGCTAGTGAAGAAAGACATAGGATAGCCATATACCAAGCCATTTGGTTATGGTCAGCTGTCTTTGGTGTAGAGATACCTACCCATCGATAGACATGAGTAGTATCACCATTTACAGCTGTATTTGTAGATACATATACATATCCATCAAATACTTCTGGACCAAATGTTCCGTAGACTGTTTCCTTAATTGGCGTACCATCTTCCGTTACCCAATTTGTCTTCACGCGGTATGTATAGATAAAATCTAATAGATTCATCTGATCAGATGAAAGTGTTAAATTCTTACTTTCATAATCTACTGCATAATCTGGAATCAACTTTCCATATCTAAAGAGTACAGTATAGAGATTATCTTCACCTGTATCTTCTTGTGCTAGCACTCTTCCTTGATCATCAATATAACGGATTCTCCAACTTGTTGGCTTACGATTAATCCACTTTGCGTAGATTGTCATATCATATGCAATCGATTCATTGATATCAAAAGGTTGCGTAAATGCTGGATCTTTATACCATCCATCAAACCAATATCCGTCCTTAGAAGGAATATTTGGAATATCCTTACGTACACTAGACATCATTGGAATCGTTACAACTTCTGGTAGTACAGAAGTAGCGCCATTACTTACAACCGTTACATTTACACTAGGTTCTTCCCATTTTGCATAAATGAAGCGATCACGGCTAGACATTGTTGTGTTCTCTTTCAACTTAGTACCCTCTTGGAATGTATCAGTTGTATACCAACCCGTAAATACATAGTGTGATGGTACATTGCTTGGCTTAACTGGATTATTTAGGATATTTTGGTAGTTGGATAATGGCTCTCCATAATAGAGATTTAGTACTGTTCCATCTGTATTTTCTAGGTGGAGATTATACTTATTACGTGTTTTATATACGTGCATATATGTTTGGCCATCACCATCATAGTCATTTACCACTTGATTATTGTTATATACAACAATCAGTGAGCCACCTGTATATGCAGTTAAATCAGGGTTAGACGCATTAACATCTGTCGTATACTCATCTACCCCATTTGTCCAATAATAATAGGAATAGTTAAATGCGGCTGTATTAGGGAAATATACACTAAACTTGCTGTAGGAAA
>CALBKL010000267.1 GCA_937895985.1 uncultured Solobacterium sp. | reverse complement strand
GTGATTTTGATTATGTTGCGTTAGGGCATATCCATCGTCCACAGACAATCTTGCGAGATACAATGCGATATTGTGGTACACCTCTGAAATATTCGATTGGTGAAGCAAATACAACAAAGTCAGTTACCATCATCGATATGAAAGAGAAGGGGAATACAACCGTTTACACGGTTGATTTAAAACCTCTACATGATGTGGTTGTCATGAAAGATACCTTTGCGAATATTCTGCAAAGAAAGAATGTAAAGAATGATGACTACGTATACTTCCAACTGCAAGATGAGCGCATGGTATTTGATGCGATGAATACACTACGTTTACGTTATCCGAATATTCTTGGAATTTCATATCCGAATTCAGCATATGAACAAAGTGAACAAGGTATTAGCTATACAAAACAAAAGAACCAAACACCACAAGAAATCTTTGGTGATTTCTTTGCGCAATATACAGGCCATGGGCTCGATGATACACAAGAGAAGATATTAGATGAACTTGTGACAAAAATCTGGAAAGAGGGGGATGAAGAATGAGACCAATTAAGTTAGTGCTCTCTGCCTTTGGACCATATGCCTCCAAGATTGAGCTTGATCTTTCGAAGTTAGGTGAAAATGGGGTTTATCTGATTACTGGGGATACTGGTGCAGGTAAGACAACCATTTTTGATGCGATTACATTCGCTTTATTTGGAAAGCCAAGTGGGGATATTCGCGATGTAAAGACCTTACGCAGTGAATACGCAAAAGAAGAGATTGAAACCTACGTCGAATTAAATTTTGTCTATCATGACGAGGAATATCATATCTATCGACGTCCTGAATATACTTATACGCATGTCCAAAAAAATGGTGAAGTAAAACAGCGTAGTAAGGCAACAGACGCATATCTCATTTTGCCAAATGGGGAACGCATTGTAAAACCAACAGAAGTTACCAAACAGGTTGAACAATTACTCGGTATGAAGAGAGAACAATTCCGCCAGATTGCGATGATAGCGCAAGGAAGTTTCCTTGAAATTTTAAATGCGGACACAAAAGAACGTGGGAAGTTATTTGAAAAAGTATTTATGACAAGTAAGTACTCTGTTTTGATGGACCGTCTGAATCAAATGGCAAAGGAAAGCTACCTTGCACTAAATGACGCAAAATTACGTTTACAACAGATTATCAGTGATGTACGAGTGCCAGAGATTTTACAAGAACAATATGCACAAACTTTAGAAACATTTGCGATGGATGATATTCAGCCAGTGTATGATTTATTGGATGAAATTATCGCTAGTTCTAAAGAAAGTACAGAAAAACTACAGAAACAAAAAGCACAAGTTCAAAACCAACTTCAGAAATCACGTAAAGAAGAAACAGAGAAAACAAAACAGCTACAAGATCTTCTATCACTTGAAAAACTATTGAAAGAAAAGCCAGCAAAGGAAGAGAAGGCTAATCTTTACGCAGAAAGAATAAAGAATGATGGGGAAAAGTATCATATTCAAATCGATGCGTTAAAGAAAGAACAAGCACAAATTGAACATGAGTTACCTGAATATGAGAGCTTAACAAAGCTCAGTACAAAACTTGCGGAGATTAGAAAACAAATTTCTATTATTTCAAAAGATTTAGCAACCAAAACAAACTTTAAGAAGCAGTTGGATGAAGATATCGCTTTAAAGCAGAAGGAAGCACACACATTAACCGATAGTGAACTATCTTTGAATAAAGTTATTTTAAAAGAAGAAGAGATAGAAAAGAAAGTTTCTGCTTTTCATCATGCAAGCATGATTCAAAGTAATTATCAAAATGCGGTTAATGCTTTGAAGGAGAAAACCCAGTTACTCCAAGAAAGTACAGATAGAAAAGTAATACTTCAAAAGCAATATGATGATGCACAAATATCCTATTTCGCAAATCAGGCAGGATTGCTAGCATTAAGACTGACGAAGGGTGAACCATGCCCTGTATGTGGATCTTTAGAACATCCTCGTCCTGCTAGCCATAGTAATAAGCTTGTTACAGAAGAAGAAATTAACCAATATAAAAAGAAAGTGGATCAAGCAGAAAAAGAATATCAGATAACTAGTAAAGCATGTGCTGATGCTAGTTTAAAGATGAATGCTATACAGAATGAGCTGGAACTAGTATTAAAGTCTGTTACAGAAGAAACAGTCTCATTTGAAGATGTACAACTGTTTATCGATGAACATACAGTACAG
>CALBKL010000266.1 GCA_937895985.1 uncultured Solobacterium sp. | reverse complement strand
ATAGTAAAGAATGTACTAATTTAGTATGAATAATTGAAACTCTAGGTAGGAGAGTGTATGGATAATAAAATACAGATGATTAAATGGTCGGTTAGGATATCGATTGGAATCGATATATTTCTGGCGATTTGTTTTGTGATTGGTTTTGTTCTTGCATCAATGAAAGTAGGAATTGGCTTACTCCTATGGGGTATTATTGTTTTCTGTGGAGTTTATATTCTTGTGATTAGTTTTATATTAAAAATATTTGCAATGATTCTATGTATGCCATTCGATACGCTAGAGAAACGCAAGTATTTATATTTGGCTGGTAGCTCATTTATTCGGTTATTGTTTATAAGTGGGTTTGTTTACGGTATTTATTATATTGGAAAAGTAATGACTGCTGTTGGATAGAAAAAGAGATGAGTAAACTCACCTCTTTTTGCTTATAGTGTTTCAATAAAATCTTCCTCACTCTTACGAGTTGTATGTAAGTGTGAAGGTTTTGCATCTTCTTCTGGATATCCAACTGGGAAGATTGCAATTAAATTGTAATCATTCATCATGGAGAATACTTCTTTGATTTTCTTTGGCTCAAAGTTTCCAATCCATGTTGTTGCTAGACCTTGATCTTGAATTGCAAGCATGATGTGTGTTGCGACAATACTTGCATCTACATCCGCAAAGTTTATAGAGTCAGCTTCACGTACCCATCCTTGGCCTGCATTACTGCCAACGATGAAACATGCAGGGGATGTATGTAGAAATTTCTGTTGTGTTACTGATTTAATTTTCTCTAATGCTTCTGGTGTTTGAATCAACCAGACTTTTAATGGTTGAAAGTTATGAGCGGTAGGTGCTGCAATCGCTGCTTGCTTAATAGCTTCTAACTTCTCAGATTCGATAGGTCTAGAAGAAATCTTGCGGCAAGAATAACGTTCTTTCGCTAATGTAGTAAAGTTCATGATTCCTCCTTATCCAGAGTTTCTTAATCCGGTTGCGATACCGTTAATCGTAACGTGAATTGTCTTTTCAAGTTCTTCTGTATATTGTCCTTGGCGGATACGCTTAATTAACTCAATTTGAATATAGTTTAAGATATCGAAGTAAGGAAGACGATAGTCTAAGCTTCCTTTTAATGCAGGTAAATCTTGAATAAGTTCCGTGTGTTTTTCAATCTGTAATAGTACTTTCTTTGTAAGTTGCCATTCAGCTTCAATACGATCAAATACAGAGCGTGTTTCTTCATCCTCGCAAAGGTTACTATATTGTTTAGCGATATCCATATTGGACTTAGAAAGTACCATGTCAGCATTCTCTAATAAGGATTTAAAGAATGGCCATGTCTGATACATCTGTTGTAATTGTGCTAAGTTTTCTTCAGGATTTTTATCGATGTATTGTTGCATTGCTGAACCAATGCCATACCATCCCGGTAACATAATACGATTCTGTGACCAAGAGAATACCCATGGGATTGCGCGTAAGCCATTGATATCTGTAATTGTCTTACGTGCTGCTGGACGAGAACCAATATTTAAACTAGATATTTCTTTAATTGGACTTGCTGCAAAGAAGTATTGGTAGAAGTGTGGGTCGTTGAATACTAAATCACGATAGATTGCATTTGATTTTTCTACAATTGGATCCATGATAGTGTAGTATTCACGTAATGTTTCTTTACTTAACACCATTGGGTTAACCATGCGGTTTAAAGTAGAAGAAATTAACATTTCTAGATTATAGTAAGCTGAATCTCGATTACCATACTTGTTACCGATAACTTCTCCCTGTTCGGTTAGACGGATACGGTCTTTGATTGAACCGAATGGTTGAGAGGTGATCGCATCATAGGATGGACCTCCACCACGGCCAACTGTTCCACCACGACCGTGGAAGAATGTAATCTTCACACCACATTCATCACCGATGGATGAAAGTTCACGCTGTGCTTTATATAAATGCCAACCTGAAGATAGATATCCTCCATCCTTATTGGAGTCAGAGTAACCAAGCATAATTTCTTGGTAGAATTTTTGGTCGTTTAACCACTTTCTAACAAGAGGAATATTTAAGTATGTACGCATGATTTCATTTGCGTTCTGCAAGTCTTCGATAGTTTCAAAGAGTGGAACAATCTGCATACGACTATGCTCACTGTCTAGTAAGCCAACTTCTTTGAGAAGGATTGCTAATTCGAACATATCAGAGATACTTTCAGAGTGGG
>CALBKL010000265.1 GCA_937895985.1 uncultured Solobacterium sp. | reverse complement strand
CGGCAGCGTCAGATGTGTATAAGAGACAGATTATAGTCAATACTATTAAGTGACTTTCCATTAATAAAATCAAAACAAAGTGCGATCAATTTTAATATTGTCGTTTTCCCCGAGGCATTAATACCCACAAGAGATATCACATTGTTTGTATATACTCTTCCAAAAAGATTTGATAACATTCCAAGTTTATCTGACAAAACTCTTTGTTCTGCAAAAAAGTCAATATCTACCTTTTCTTTTAGTAGATTTAACCCACTAGCTGATAATCTAATTAACTTAATCATGATATTTTCTCCTTGAAGTAGCTTTATTTTATCATAATTGTTGAATATTTTCCATATTTTACACGTATTATGCGTGTAAAATATATAATTTCTACAGATTTTATCTCCTATTTAATGTTTTAAACATAAAGTTCGCACAAAATATTGAATTAAGATATTTATATGGTTTCAATCCTATATCATGGTTGATAGCTCTCCAAAAACCATCGATCTTTCTCTAAGAATAAGTTTCTACATCTACCTTGGATAATACATACATAACGGATACCACAACCACCAACACAAGACTCTTTCCTAGAGTGACTTAGCACTTTATCAATTTTATACTCCCGTCCATCATTCCAACATAGATAGAGTGGACGTAATTCTCCTGTTTTTCTTTGCATCACCACGACATCTACATATTTCTTATATAGCTGCATATCTCTCTCCTGTTATTTGTATTATATCGATTTGTGTTGCGTATTTCAATTATATACGCAACATTTATAAATTAATTATCTTCTAATTGTCGCAAATCTGTTATACTAATGCTGAGGTAATGTAGATGACACTAAAAGAAATGATTCACCAATACAAAACAAAAACCGGATGTAGTGATTCTGAACTTGCACGCAGATGTAATGTTTCTCGTTCGACTGTTGCACGATGGTCTAGTGGAGAAATTAAGAAGGTCAACGATGATACTGCCGAGATCTTATCTCAATTATTAGGTTACAACATCACTCCTATCCTAATGGGAATGGACACAACCATTCGCTTACCAATCCTTGGTTATGCAAAAGCTGGATATGATTTATTTGCAGAAGAAAATTATCTTGGCGAAGAAGAAACAACTCTAAAAGAAAGAGAGAATGGTGATTATTACTTGCGTATTACTGGTAACTCCATGTCTGGTATCGGAATCATGGATGGCTCACTTGTATTGGTGCGTCAATGTGACTCTATTCCCAGTGGTAAAATTGCCGTTGTCATGATTGATCAAGAAGTGACCGTCAAACGTGTTATCTATAAAAAAGGAATGATGATTCTAGAAGCTGCGAATCCAGATGTAGAGAGTCGTTATTTTACTCCACAGGAAATCAAAGAATTGCCAGTTAAAATTATCGGACAAGTATTATCTTGTCGTACAAGCTTCTAGATACAAAATGAGCGAGTAGCAGTGGATATGCTATTCGCTCATTTGTAGTATGAATTTTACTTAAGCAAAAATAGTACGATCTTGGATTATCAATCCTTGATAGTACTATTTCTAAATGACTTACTTCCACTTTATTTTTTATTCTTTAGAAGTGGAATTTAACTTTTCACTTGAGCGAATCATAATCGCAACTTATTATTTTTAAGATTTTTGTTTCTTTTTTGTTCTGCTGCTTTATGATAGTTTTCAATTATAGACCCATTCACTCCCTGTTGAGTATTATCTTCAGAAACGTCGGGGTTGATTCTATTCATAGACATCACATCATGTGCTGGTTTCACAATTAATCTATTCTTTCCAAACACAGCTTCAATTAGCATGCAAATCATTGAAATCATCATAGAAATCATCAGCATACCAAGGTATTTCTTCACATGAAGCGAATCGCTTGTCTTTGGTGTTGGAACTGTTAACGGACTATTTTGTATAAATTTCCCTCTGATAACAACATCTCCATCTGGCATTGAGAAGGACTGACCAGCTTGTACATAAACATCATCAGATGTCCATCCGCTGAAATGATATCCTTCTAGCTTTGGATTATCAGCAACTGTCACAACATCTTCATAAATATGTGTTTCCGGTGCTGGAACAAGTGCTTGACTTTCATTTGGGCCTTCAATAACATAGGTCACTTTATATTGAATTGGCTCCCAAACCGCTGTCAATGTAATATCCTTATTCACAATTCCTGTTTTGAAAGTATCACTTTCTTTATATACATTACTATCTTCATCTTTCCAGCCCACCAATCGATAACCCGTTTTCTTCATTGTACCCGCACCTAGCACGGTTACTCGATCTGTATTGGAATCATCAATACTTGGGTAATATGGTGTTGTATCCACCGGTGCATCGCCAGTAACACCCACCGTATCATTCTTATACAATACGTTTGCATAAACAGCCGCGTTAAATTTACCCTCAACGACA
>CALBKL010000264.1 GCA_937895985.1 uncultured Solobacterium sp. | reverse complement strand
CCCTAAACTGTTACCAATGGCATATACCTTGCTCATGCTTTACTTCTTAAAGAAGAAACAGGTATCACCAGTTATCTTGATTGTCGCAACAATCGCTATTTCAATTATTTGTTCCGCAATTGGACTTCTATAGATTTATGAAGCTATGCAAACTATCGATATAACGATATCTATGCATAGCTTTTATAATGGGATTTATGTGGGATGAAATACTAACGGACTTTATATATTGACGTATAAATATGGAAAGTCTCAATATAAACAAATATAATAAAGAAGTAGTTTTACTCAGTTTTAAGATTCACCAAGTATTGGGAGGAAAAATGAAGAAAATTATTTTAGCAGCAGTTTTTGTGGCTATAGTGGTTGTACTGTATTTATTAAATCCATTATTCGCAATTTTAGCTGCTGTATTGGGAGTGTTTGTTTTACTAAAGTTATAATTAAGGTGAAAATATGAAAACAATTAAAAAATTTCTTGGAATCAAAATATCTATGTGGACATTGTTACTGATTATTGCAATTTTATTGGGTATATATGCATATGGCTATACTCAAAATAATCCTAAAAACAATAGTCAGTCATCATCGATGGTGCAATATATACAAGAAGCTAATGAAGTTGTGTTTTTGAATGTTGGTATTGAAAAGGTAGTTACCGCAAAGAATCAAACAACAATTCCATGGACAGATATTGGAATCCCTTTTTCAGAGAAAAAATCTATTATTATTCTAAATTATGCTGCAAAGCTTGGAATTAGAACACATGTCAAAGTGGAACAGATTAGCGAGAAAAAATATAAAATCATTGTTCCTAAATATGAAGTATTAGGAATTGAATTAGACAAAACAAATCCATATCAACTTTATGATAGTTCTGGTGAGTTATTAAGTTATTCTACACAAGATATTGATACAGGTACTCTTGTTGCTCAAACACTATCTAACGAAGAACAAGAAAAGTATCTAGAGAAATATGTTGAAAATATTAATGACTCTGCTAAGAGTTACTACAAAGCATTATTCCAGTCGATTAGTAAAGATATTGAATTAGAATTTGAATTCTCAGGGCAAGCCAAATAGGCTTGTTTTGTGCATTGGAGACTAACTATGGCATGCAATTGGAAAGATAGCAGTAAACAAATGCAAGAATATCATGATCAAGAGTGGGGCATTCCAACGCATGATGATCAAAAGTTATTTGAGTATCTCGTATTGGAATCCCTACAAGCAGGGTTAAGTTGGGAATTGATTATTCGTAAAAGAGAAGCGATACGAAAATGTTTTTGTGACTTTGATGTTGAAAAAGTTGCGTCTTTTGATATTGATGACATTGAGCGTATCATGCATACAGACGATATGATTAAATCCTTACGTAAAGTTACTGCAATGATTTCCAATGCGAAAGCATTCATGAACGTTCAACAAGAATTTGGTAGTTTTGATAAATACCTTTGGTCTTATAGTAACTATAAGACAATATGCTACAGAGGACATGAGAAGGGAATTGATGTATCTAAGAATGCTTTATCTGAATTAATCAGTAAAGATTTAAAAAAACGAGGATTTAATTATGTAGGACCTGTTATTATATATTCCTATTTACAAGCTTGTGGCATGATTAATGACCACGATGAAAACTGTCCATGCTATCAGAATATTAAGAAATTATATCCTTGTATAACCATGGATGATAGAGATATTTAAACAACATTTTAGAGGTTATGTAAAATACAGCAGAGTAGTTTATCTGCTGTATTTTTTAAGTGTAAGTTTTAATTGTTCTTTCATGGTTTTACGTAAGTCATCTGGTTCTATGATTTCGATAGCTTCCATAAATTGCTGCGCAAGGAATAATACACCTTGTTTATTTACAAGAACACTTGCGATAAATGATTCCGCATCTTGTTTTAAAATCTTCATCTCTGTACCGAAGATATCAATCATCTGATCCATGATACGATTCTCACATCGTAACTGAACATGAATTTGTTTGCTAGAATACATAAAGAGTTTATTCTTTGCGTAGTGGTATGCATCTTGTTCACTTTCCTTCATAAATGGATTTACTTTTTCTGTCGTAATAGAAAGTTTACAGATTTTATCAATACGATAGTGAGCAAAACCAGGATGTGTTTTGCTGGTTGTGATAAGATAGGGTCTACTATCTTGGTAAACAATAAAGCGTGGTTCTACAGTATAAAGTGTTTCACGTTTTGGCATTAACTTCTTATTAGAATCATAATGCATGTATATAAATTGAATAACCTTTTTCTTTTGAATAGATTCAGAAAGTTTTGCAATATTATCAAATAAAAGATCATTTGAAGTTTTTTGCATATTCGGCATATATACTGCATCGTGATACTTATTGAGTGTTTTTAAAAGACTCGCAATCAATGCGTTACTTTGTTTGCTGGAAATAAAATGAGAGGCGTGAATTGCATTACATAATAGTAAGACTTCACCTTTACTAAACTGTCGCTTTTCTAGATAATATCCTTTTCCATTATCCACAAACTTATTAATGATATAACCAGCTTGCTCTAAAATCTCTATATTTGAGTAGAGGGTGCGACGTTCAATA
>CALBKL010000263.1 GCA_937895985.1 uncultured Solobacterium sp. | reverse complement strand
ACAATATGTCGAATCATATATCATTACTCCAAATTTAGATGGTAACGTAGGATATATACGTTAGCCGCAAAGAAGATAACATTCATAATAATCGAATAAATTAATGTCATTGTTTGATAACTCATTTGGTTAAGAGCATTCATAAACTGCACTGCACCAAATGTCACCACAAAGATAGAAGGAACTTGGAATAGAGATGGAACCACAATACCTAGGATAATAAATGTAGCGATACCAACAAGTAAACGATGCTCTGGGAATAAGTTACCAACTGAATAACATAGATAAATCAGTAATAAGAACTGTGAAGCTGAGAATAGATACGTTGCACATAATTCTATAAATCCTAAATCTAATACAATCTTTAATGTACGAAGTAACCAATCAAAATTTAGACTGCGAATCAAATCGATAAATTGACCTGTGCCGATAATCATACCGGCTAGGCATGCTAGCTGTGCTAGTACAAATAGTATGACATAAATCATATATGTAATAACCTTACTTAATACAAGTTGCCAAGTGGTTACTGGTAATGTATGCATTAAATATCCCTGTCCAGACAATAGATTCTTGTGGAAACGCTGTACAGAAGACCCAAAGATCATCATAAATGTCGCAAATACAATTCCTACTACCATCAAAACCAAAATGAACGAAACTGTCGAAGAGTTACTTGTGTAGAATGGATCATATGCCATTCTTTCTGACATGATTTTAAGATTGGTATTCACTGATACACCCAGTACGATGGATAATAAGAATTCAGCGCCAATCAAGATTAGAAATAATTTATACGTTGATTTAAATTCAAAATGAATTAATTTAGCTAGCATGCGAATACCTCTCTAAATAATGCGTCTACTGACTTACCTTCTTTTTCACGAATCTCATCGACACTGCGATGGAATACAATTTCTCCATCACGAATAAAGATAGCTTCATCTAATACAGGTTCTACATCAGCGATTAAGTGTGTTGAAATAACAACCAATGCATTCTCACTATAGTTACCAATAATCGTACGTAAGATGTAATCTCTCGCCGCTGGATCAACACCACCAATTGGTTCATCTAAGAAATAAACTTTTGCTTCACGACTCATCGCAAGTACAAGTTGTACTTTTTCTTTATTACCCTTTGATAAATTCTTAAGCTTATCATTTAGTTGAATATGTAACTCATCTAACATCTTTAGTGCTCGGTCATAACGGAAGTCATCATAGAAACTCCTAAACATCTTTAACAGTTCACCAACATTCATCCAATCTAATAGATAATCCGCATCAGGTAGATAAGACACAACTGCCTTAGTTTCAATCCCCGGCTTTTTACCATCGATAAAGATACCGCCCTCTGTTGGGGTTAATAAGCCATTAGCAAGCTTTAACATTGTTGTCTTACCACTACCGTTAGGTCCAAGTAAACCAACGATACGTCCTGACTCTAATGAAAGGTCAATATGGTTTAACGCTACTTTATTACCGTATTTCTTTGTTAAACCTTTGCATTCAAACATTACACTCATCATTCTTCTCCTTGCATATTAATAAAATCAATCATCTGTGTTTTGGAATATCCCAGCTTTTTTAGCTTTGCGTAATATTCCGCAGTTAGACTTTTAGCCTCTTCACTCTTGATACCATCAAGCATGGATTTATCTTCACTAACAAAACGTCCTGCAGTACGTTGTGTATATACAAGCCCTTCTTGTTCAAGTCCTATCAGTGCTCGTTGCATCGTATTTGGATTGACTCCAGATTCTTCTGCTAATTCACGAACAGATGGTAACTTGGAACCTGCTGGATATACACCCGTCACAATTCTTCGTTTGATAATACTGACTAGTTGTGGATAAATTGCTTGATCACTTCTAAATTCCCAACTCATCATTTCTCCTTCTGTATTACTGTCTTAATACAGTATTATATTAATACAGTAATATACACCTGTCAATAATAATTATTTATTGTTTTTCGATAAATAATTATTGAATTACAGAAATATATATACTATGATACTTCTACAAGGAGGACTTGATTATGGAATCTAGTTCAAAACATATACGTAACAGCATATTACTTACACGCATATTGATATTACTCATTGCGCTTATCGCAATCTATATCATCATCAATAGTGTTTCAATCGCCAAGGAGTTTATTGACAGTCGAAATATCACGTCAATATCTACACAGAATCAAATTATTCTCGCCTGCGGGATTGGCTATATTGGCTTTATAGTATTACTTCGCCTTCTATACATTATCAATCAGCTTCTCGTAAATATCTCGAAAGAAAATGTGTTTATTATAGAGAATGTAAATCTATTAAGACATGCAAGTGTTTGTTGCTTAGTAGGAAGTGTACTTGCTTTTATACTTGCAGCGATTTGGTCTAAGCTATTTTACAGTATTGTATTTGCGGCCATCTTCTTCGCCTTGATTATTCGTATTATTCAAAATATTTTCCAACAGGCAATTCGTATGAAAGACGAATTAGACCTAACAATATGAGGTAACTTATGCCTATCAATGTTGATTTAAATGTCATTATGGCAAAACGTCATATCAGTGCTGGTGAACTCGCTGAAAAGATTGATATTACACCAGCAAATCTATCAATTCTAAAAAACGGAAAAGCAAAGGCAATCCGCTTCTCTACGCTGGAAGCGTTATGTAAAACCCTAGATTGCCAACCAGGAGATATACTCAGCTATGAACCAGAATAAACAAACGATAATTACACCTGATACACTCTTATTCTGTATCGCAATTGCAACCTATATATTTGGATATCTATATGCTTCACTTTTTGTAATCTACTTTGCCTTTGCAAAGTTAGCAGCACTATACATTCTGATCGTAGAAGTTAGCGCAGCTTCCCTTCACAAAGAGCGCACAAAAGAATCTATCCTATGGGCAGCTCTGTTATTATTCCAAGGAATACTTCTTGGATTTGATCGTTCTTTTGAATTCGAAAAGGTAGCGATACTACACGCGAATGTCATCTACTATACGTTATGTCGTTTTCAGAAATTATCACTTCCAAATACAAGTGAAACAATCCTATTGGATTTTTTGGAGGGGTGGATTATTCAGCCATTCTCACATCTATTTGCACGTATCATACATATCATCAAATACCTACGCACACACATTTATTCAAAGCAACTAAAAACAGTAGTATTTAGTTTGATTATCTTAATTCCACTTGTACTTTTCGCATTAGGACAACTATCCGCAATCGACCAAAACTTTGCAAGCCTAACAACAAGTCTTTTTAGATTTATCTTCCATCCACTCAATTCAATATATTTCTTCCGTATCATTTGGAGTTTACCAGTTGGTGCCTATCTATTTGGACTTATCAGTAGTTGTATTCTTAGTGAGAAACCCTTTATATCCTATGATGGCTGTAGAGAGTTCTTCCTAAAGAAAAAAGTGATTCCGCTTATTTCTATTCGTATCACAAATTTGGTATTACTTATACTCTATCTTGTATTCTTTATGTTCCAGTTATCAGAGTTACCTACTGTATTAGCTGCACCTAGCGCAGAGAGTTCATGTGTATATGCAGTACGCGGCTTTTGGAATTTCTTCCGTATCATGGGATTAAACATCCTATTAATTTTGGCATTAAACTTCCTAGTCAGAAAAGAAGATACTACAAACACAAAGCTAGAAACATATATATTGTTATTTACAACATTATGTTTCAACTTGCTTGCATGTTTAAAACTAGGCCTATACTTCTTTACCTACGGCTATACGGAACGTCGAGTGATTGCTTTATGGTTACTGGTTTCAATCTTAATTTCTCTTATACTGATTATCATTCGTATGCATAAGAAGTTTAATTTAATTCAGTTTATAACTGCATCATTTGTAATAAACTACATTCTCTTTCTTTACTTACTTCCACTCTTCTATCCAATAGCCTGGTTTTAAAAAAGTGGTCACTTCCCATTTTGAAGTGAACCACTTTTTTATTTCATCCAATCAACACTCATTACAGTATATTCGCCTAAGTCATTAACTGCCTTACGTAATACTGTTTCATCTACTTTAGACTTCATATGAACATGTGCCTTCTTTAAATCCGAGTCTACTACTGCGTATACACCTTCTATTGTGTTTAATGCATTTTCAACTTTTGAAGCGCAATGTCCACATGTCATACCATCCACAGTAAGTACTGCTTCATATGGATAATGTGCAAGATTCTTATCTGTAACCTTCACATTTGCATGACAGCCACAGCCTCCTCCACACGATCCACCGGATGAACAACAACCAGAAGTTCCTCTTTTAATAACAGAGCGAATCGCAAATACAAGTACAACTACTAATACGCCACCTACTACTATTGTTCCCATACTACCTCTTTCTAAATGCAGTTAACCTGCACTATAGGTTTTACCTATTTCTTTTCCTTTTTCACAAAGGTATACAATGCCATAGTGTTCTTTGTTGATATATCCTTCATGTGCTAGTTTGGTTAACATGGCACATACACTTGGTCTAGAAACATTTAATTCTTTTGCCAGTGTTACGCTACGTACGCCTCTACCACTTGGATCTAAGCGAAGTAATGTAACTAAATATTTAATCTTCGCTGCTGTTAATTCGTGTATAGACATTATACATACACCTTTCTAAA
>CALBKL010000262.1 GCA_937895985.1 uncultured Solobacterium sp. | reverse complement strand
AATAATGTTCCAACATGTGTATTCCATTTTTCATCAGCGTAGTTACCGTTGGTACGATGAACGTTGAGACGATCACTTAGATACCATACACAGCTTGCATGATGACAGCTAGATAAATCTAGGCGTGCTAAGCCTCCTATAAAGAAGCTTTGTTCACCACGTAATTGGAATACCTGTGGTTTCACATTCTTGCTTGGCATGATTGTCTTTAAATCTGCCTCGCTCACTTCCATTAACATACTATTACCAATTTCGATGCCTGGTGTATCGATGTAGGTATGTCCATCAATTTCCAGCTCATTGAAATCTAGGGTAGTACCCGGATATCTAGAAGCGGTAAGAACCTGTGTAGACATCAAGTTATTGATTAAAGTACTCTTACCAGAGTTAGCCTTACCCATTACAACAATTTGTCTACCATTTGCAAGTTCATCAACGCATTCTTTAATTTCTTCGACACCCATCTTTTCTTCTTTGGACGCAAGAATTAACCGTTCAATGCGAATACCCAAATCTTTGAGTCGTCCAAAGACAAAATGTGCAATCTTCTCTTCTCCACATGATGCAGGTAATAAGTCTCTCTTTGTCGCAACCATCACGATATCTTTATTAGCAAATTTACGGTTAATCCCGTTAATAATACCTGCCTCAAAATCATATAGATCAATCACCCATAGAATTAGCGCATCCATCCTTGCAATACGATTCACAACCGCAACTGGATCGATACCTGTCTTCATGGAGATTGTTAAATCATCATAGTGAATCAAACGGAAACATCTTTGACAATATTCTGCCTCAGCTTTAGGACTATAACCAATCATTTTTGAATCAGTTGTTTGTAATACTGCACCGCATCCTTTACATATTGTCATGATTAGCCTTCCTTCTCATCAAATAGACTTAAACGCTCTACATCTTCATGTACTTCGTTATCGGCGTCTGTTGGTATATCAATAATACGACATTCATCAATACCACGATATAAATCCCAACCATCCTTCAAAACGATAGGTGAACCAAAGCCACTTTCACGTGGTTTGAGTGGTATTTCAGAAGCACGTATTACTTGTCTTTCAGGATCTTTGAAGACTAACTCTTCTCCTGCACTGACTGCCTTAGCAAGTATTACGATACTTGGATTTGTCTTTAAACGTTTACAAATTAAGTTACCCTTCATTGGTCGATTACCAAAGACAATTTCTTCCGTATGAACACGCTTCATCTGTCCAACATTTGTCATAAAGAGAACAGCTGGATCTTCTGCATTCATTACACAACCCCATGCTAATGCATCACCTTTACCAAGATTCATTGCCTTAACACCCTTGGACTTAACACCGGTGGCTGGAATATCTTCAACCGCAAAATGATAAGAATAACCATCTTTACTTACCATTAAGATCTGTTGGTTACTATATACAATAAAGGCATTGATCATTTCTGCACCCTTACCAAGATTCATCGCTGTCATGACTTTATTGTTACGCTCTACTTGCCAGTTATTCACTGGAGTCTTCTTGATTTGACCAGCAGAACTTACTGTCACAATCCATGCATACGTATCGAAACTCTTGATAAGAATTGCATTCTTGATCTTGTCTTCACCATCGATACGTACAACTTTATTTAGATGCATACCAACATCTTTCCATTTGCCTTCTTCAATTTGCCAAACTGGAATAGATGCGTAGTTACCTTTGGATGTAAATAGTAATAATGTATCGAGTGTATCGCACTCTGTTGTACCAATCAGTACATCTCCATCTTTGATAGTTGTTTCTTGATCACCTACTGCATTATAGCTACGCATAGATACACGCTTGAGATAACCATCACGACTGACAGTTACTACAACACGCTCATTCGCAATCATCGCCGTCTTATCATAGTTGATTTCTTCAACTTCAGCTTCAATACGTGTACGACGTTCTTGACCATACTCTTTCTTCACATTTCGTAATTCCTTGATAATTACGGAATGCAATACATTTTCATTTTCAATGATTGCTTTTGTCTCTTCAATCTGATTGACAAGTTCCGCAAACTCTTCGCGTAATGTAATGATATCCGTATTGGATAAACGATATAGACGTAAGGAAACAATAGCTTCAGACTGTGGTTCATCAAAGCCAAATTCATTCATCAAGTTACGTTTTGCATCACCCTTATCTTGCGAAGCACGAATAATACGAATCACTTCATCTAAGATTGAAACAGCCTTCATCAAACCTTCAATGATATGACAACGGGCTTCCATCTTATCTAACTCATAGCGAGAACGACGTAATACGACTTCCTTACGGAATGCGATAAACGCATCTAATAGTCCAAGTAAACCTACCTGGACAGGACGCTTATCAATGATTGCGACATTATTGTAGTTATAGTAGACCTGTAAGTCTGTATTCTTATAGAAATAATTGAGAATCATATTGGCGTCGATATCCTTGCGAACATCAACGACAATACGCAACCCTTCACGGTCAGATTCATCACGTACATCTAAGATACCATCGATATCTTTCGAAACACGGATTTCATCCATCTTCTTAACAAGCTGTCCTTTGACAACTTCATAAGGAATTTCTGTGACAATGATTTGTTGGCAAGATTTCTCCTCGTGAATTTCACACTTGGAACGCACAACAATTCTACCCTTACCAGTTATGAAGGCATCACGAATACCAGCTTCACCCTGTACAATACCACCAGTCGGAAAGTCAGGCCCCGTTAAAATATCCATCACGTCTGTCAAAGCACTCTCTGGATTTTGAATACGATAGATTGTCGCATCAACCACTTCATTTAAGTTATGTGGTGGCATGTTTGTGGCATAACCTGCCGCAATACCTGTCGCACCATTCACTAACATGACTGGAAACGGTACAGGTAGTACTGTTGGTTCATGTTCTGTGTCATCAAAGTTCGGTGCCATTTCAACGGTATTCTTATCCAAGTCTTCTTCCATGACTTGTGTAACCTTGGCAAGTCTAGCTTCGGTATAACGCATCGCAGCTGCTGGGTCATCGTCAATAGAACCGTTATTACCATGCATGTCAATGAGTGGTAACCGTACCTTCCAATCTTGAGACATACGTACCATCGCATCGTATACAGAAGTATCACCATGTGGGTGATAATTACCGATTACAAGACCGACTGTCTTAGCAGACTTGCGGTATGCATGGTCCCATGTATTTCCATCATGGTACATCGCATATAAAATTCTACGCTGTACTGGCTTTAAACCATCACGCGCATCTGGTAATGCACGCTCTTGAATAATATATTTGGCATATCTACCAAAGCCAGCTCCCATAATATCTTCGAGTAGCTCTGGTCTATATTTTGTATTGTCAACGATTGTCTTCTTCTTAACCATTAGCCCTCCAAGTCAAACGTATCTTCTAATGTAAATGAAACGTTATCTTCAATCCACTTACGACGTAATTCTGCTTTATCTCCCATGAGTACAGTTACACGACGTTCAGCCTTTACACCATCACTGATACCCACTTTAATTAGTGTACGTTGGGATGGATCCATTGTTGTCTCCCATAGCTGCGTAGCGTTCATTTCACCTAAACCTTTATAACGTTGAATTTCAACTTTACCAAGTTTACGACGTAAAGCATCTAATTCTTGATCACTGTAGACATATTCTGTCGTCTTACCCTTTGTCACTTTATAGAGTGGAGGTAAGGCGATATATACCATTCCCTGCTCTAACAGTGGACGCATGTAACGATAGAAGAATGTTAATAATAAAATCTGAATGTGAGATCCATCATCATCCGCATCGGTCATGATAATAACTTTGCCATAATTCGATTCCTCGTAGTCAAAGTCAGGACCAACACCTGCACCTAATGTATAGATTAATGTATTTAACTCTTCATTCTTTTCAATATCGGCGAGTGTACATTTCTCAGTGTTTAATACCTTACCACGTAACGGCAAGATTGCTTGATAATGAGAATCTCTTCCTTGTTTTGCGGAACCTCCGGCAGAATCACCCTCGACCAAGAATAGTTCCTTGATACGAGCATCCTTTGTCTGTGCAGGTGCTAACTTACCAGATAATACCTTTTCACCCTTACCAACACGCTTACCTTTACGGATTTCATCTCGAGCCTTACGTGCAGCGATACGTGCAAGGGATGCCTTTAACATCTTACGTACTAATGTATCGGATTGATTGCGATTTTCTTCTAACCAGAAGGATAACTTCTCCGAGACAACTGCTTCTACTGCAGTCTTAGCTTGTGGAGTTCCAAGCTTACTCTTGGTCTGTCCTTCAAACTGTAATAATCCTTCAGGGACAGATACGGAAAGGATTGTTGTAAGACCCTCACGTACATCTCCACCTTCTAGATTTTTATCCTTCGCCTTTAATAGGCCATATTTTCTTGCATAGTCATTGATAGCTTTTGTAAAAGCACCCTTAAAACCAACTTCGTGTGTACCACCATCGCTAGTGCGAACAAGGTTAACGAAGCTATATGTATTCTCTTGATAATCATCAGTATATTGAAAAGCAGCTTCGACTTGGATACCATTAGCTTCCCCACTGAATTTCACTGGATTCATTAAGACATTGCGATCTTCATGTAAGTATTCTAAGAAGGCCGTTAATCCATCTTCATATAGATATGTTTCAGTTTCATTTTTCTTATTACGCTTATCGCTAACGACCATCGCAATTCCACTTAACAAGAAAGCTTCTTCACGTGCTCTTTCACACACAACATCATACTTGTACTCCGTTGTAGAGAAGATACGTGGATCTGGTTTAAAACGAACTGTAGAACCAGTACGATTGGTCTTACCTAGATGTTCTAGCTTACCAATCTTCTTACCACCATCCGCAAATTCCATGCGAACAAGTTCCCCATCATGGGCAACCTCTACAGTTAGCCATTCACTTAAGGCATTTACGACTGACGCACCTACACCATGTAAACCACCAGCCGTCTTATAGCCACCTTCACTGGAGAACTTACCACCAGCGTGAAGCACAGTAAAAATGACCTGCAATGTATTTACACCGCTAGCATGTTGACCGATAGGCATACCACGACCTTCGTCCTGAACAGTGACACTACCATCTGCCTCTAACGTAATTTGGATTTTCTTACCATAACCGTTTAACGCTTCATCAATAGAATTGTCAACGATCTCCCAAATCAGATGGTGCAATCCTCTTGTATCCGTAGAGCCGATATACATACCAGGACGCTTTCTAACTGCCTCTAAACCTTCTAAAATTTGAATACTGTTATCATCATATCTATTCGCCATGCAAAAACTCCTAATAACCTATGTATTATATCATAATTAGGTCACTTTAATATCCTTGTCCTACGACAATCTACACGTTCATTTTACTTGATTTTGTCACAACCAAAGGGTTTTAAATCAATTTGATTTTATATCTAAAATACTGATGTGGTAATATATCAACAGGGGGATTTAATCTATGCTAAATTTCATTGGCGTTATTATATTAAGCTATTTATTTGGATCTATTCCATGGTCACTTGTCATTGGAAAAGTGTTCTTCCATAAGGACATCCGTACAGAGGGTTCAGGTAACCTTGGTGGTACCAATGCAGGTCGCGTATTAGGTAAGAAAGTTGGTATCATCGTCATTGTCCTAGATGCACTCAAAGCATTCTTCTCAATGTTACTGGCTAGCTACATCGCAAAGGATGCCATAATTTACGCAGGACTAGCTTGTTGTATTGGACACTGCTTCCCTATCTTTGCACAGTTTAAGGGTGGTAAAGCAGTTGCGACTTCCTTCGGCTTCTTCTTAGGTATCGCTACATTTATCAATCACCAATACTTCTTTCAGTTCTTCTTACCACTCCTTGTATTCTTGGTAAGCCTCTATCTTTGTCGTATGGTTTCCTTATCCAGTATGATTGGCTTAGGTTCTAGTATTCTCATTAGTTTCTTTATTGGAAATCCACTATCAATTACACTTTCCATCTTTGTATTATGGTTGTTTGTAGTATATCGTCATCGTGCAAATATCGAGCGTATAAAAAATGGTACCGAGAGTAAAATCAAATGGATGGGTAAATCACTATGGGAAAAATAGAAAAATTCACATTACCAATTGAACCTTTACACCAAAGTCCTCGTAAAGTCTGGGTATATCTACCAGATAGTTATGATACAAGTAAAAAGAAGTATCCTGTTTTATATATGTTTGATGGTCACAACCTCTTCTACAATAAAACAGCTACTTATGGTAAATGCTGGGGTATCAAGAAATATTTAGACAAGCAGAAACTAGATATCGTCATTATCGGTCAAGATTGTAATCACATCGGTGATGAGCGCCTCGATGAATACTGCCCATTCACCGCAGAAAAGACTTTCGCAGGAATTCAAATTCAATCCTGTGGACAGATTACTGGTAAGTGGTTTATCGAAACACTATTACCATACTGTCAAAAGCGTTATCGCATTCACACAGATCGTAAACACGTAGGTATCGCTGGTTCTTCCATGGGTGGAATCATGTCTGAGTTTATGATCAGTGAGTATAACGATTATTTCTCAAAAGCAGGTTGTGTATCCCCTGCCAATATCTTTAACTACCATGTGCTATGTAATCACATTCAAAAGAAGAAGTTCAAAGAAACTCGTATTTACCTTGATTTTGGTTCAGATGAAGAGCGTACAAAGAAAGGCCTTGTAAGAGAGTTAGATATGTTATTGAATATCAATCATCTCTTTACCCAAGGTGGTTGCGTTACTTATCCAAATCTTGTAGTAAATGGCACACACAGCGAAGAATCTTGGGAAGGTATTTTCCCTATCATGTTGGAATTCTTATTCCCAGAATTATACAAAAAGAAAAAGTCATAAAAAGCCACAATCAACCAAGATTGCGGCTTTTTGTTTAACAATCACTATCTTCAAATCCAATAATCAGACCCTGGTCTGATACATAGTATGAACACACAATGGTACATGGAATCATATCAACCTTCGCTTCTGGGAAAGACTGTAGAATTAAATTCTTTAAATCATTTGCCATAGATTCATTATTGCAGTGAGCAATATGAACTTTCTTTCCGTTATAACGCTGTGCAATCATCTCCTCAAAAATCTTATTTGTGGCCTTCTTTTCACCACGACACTTATGCAAGATTTCAAGTGTACCTTGATCAGATGCCTTACCGACACAACGAATACCCAATAATCCAGATAATTTCGCAATTGCTGGACTTACACGACCATTACGCGCTAAATTGTCTAAGTTTGCGATATTAAATAATAAGTGTGTATGTTTCTTATATTCATTAATCGCATCACAGATTTCACTAAAACTTAATCCCTGCGCAATTAACTCCTTTAACTTTTCAATAATTAATAGAATTTCCGGTCCTACGGATAATGAGTCAATGACGTAAATATTCGCTTCTGGATGTTCTTCCAAGAAGAGTGATCTACCCTGCATCGCTGCAGAATAACAACCGGATAATCCACCTGTAACTGTTACCGCAAAAATCGTATCGGCACCATCAAATGAACTTGCCCATTCATAGGCATTTGGACATGAAGTGGATGTTTTTCCCTTCGTATGTTTGAGTACGGATAAGAAACGCTCTACATTCGTGCGTTCATCATCAAAGAACTCTCCCTCATTCATAATAACCTTTAGAGGAACTGTTCTATAGTCAATATCTTCCATGTGAAATACGTTAGAAGATGAATCTGATACAATTCTATACTTCATCGTGACCTCCTGCTTTTTAAGCTACATGCATTATAAATATTCATTTCTTTCTACGCAAAGCAATTCACGAATGTTTCACGCAAATGAAAAAAAGTCGGTACAATTCACCGACTTTTGTAACAAATCACGAGCTGATTCGGCCTATTTTTGCTTTGAGTTTCTTGTTGTTTTCGCAAGAATACCAGCCGCCTTTAAGACTTCATCTACCTGCTCAACTGGAATGATCGTTAACTTTTCTTTCACTTCTGGTGCGATATCCTTTAGGTCATCTTCATTCTCTTTTGGAATATAAACCGTCTTAACACCAGCTCTAGCAGCTGCCATCAGTTTTTCAGGCAAACCACCAATTGGCATCACACCACCACGTAAGGATACCTCTCCTGTCATTGCGATCAGTGGAGAAACCTTTTTCTTTGTAATCAGTGATGCTAAAGCAGTTGTTAAAGTGATACCTGCAGAAGGTCCATCTTTTTTAACAGCACCCTGTGGAACATGGATATGAATATCATGTGTCTTTAAAATCTTATCTGCTTCTGGGAATTTCGATTTCACAAGAGATAATGCAATCCGTACAGACTCCTTCATCACATCCCCAAGCTGTCCAGTCACAATTAACTGTCCACTACCCTTTGTTAGTAGGGTTTCGACAAAGAGAATTTCACCACCACTTGCAGTCCATGCAAGACCTGTTACAATACCAGGATTCTTTTGAACTGTGAGTTTTTCATGGTGAAGTGGTTTCATATCTAGCAGTGTTGGTAAATCACTTGCCTGAATGACAATCTTTTCTTGATGACCTCTTGCAAGTTTAACTGCAATCGCACGGCATACAGAATCAATTCTCTTCTTGAGTCCACGTACACCACCCTCCATCGTATAATCCGCAATGATTGAACGTATCGCATCCTCACTAAATTCTAACTGTTCATTTGGAATGCCCATCTTCTCAATTGCTTTTGGAATCAAATGTCTTTGCGCAATCTGGTACTTTTCACTTGCTGTATAACCTTGGAAGTCAATCACTTCCATACGGTTTAGTAACGGTTCAGGGATAGAATCCAATGTATTTGCGGTACAGATAAAGAGTACATCAGAAAGATCATACGGAACATTCATATAGTGATCTGTAAAGGTATTGTTCTGTTCAGGATCAAGAACTTCTAAAAGTGCACTTGCAGGATCACCATTGTAAGACATACTCAACTTATCGATTTCATCGAGTACCATTACAGGATTAGATGTGCCAGCTTTCTGAATACCATCCATAATTCTTCCTGGCATTGCACCGATATAGGTACGACGATGACCACGAATATCTGCTTCATCCCTTACACCACCTAAAGCAACTCGTACATACTTACGCTTGAGTGCATTTGCGATGGAGCGGCCAATACTTGTCTTACCAGTACCTGGAGCACCGACAAATAAAAGAATTGAACCAGACTGGCGCTTATTAAGATCCATGACCGCAATCTGTTGTAAGATACGCTCTTTTACTTTCTTTAGACCGTAGTGATCTTCATCCAAAATCTTCTCTGCAGCTTGAAAGTCAATCTTCTTTGTACGCTCTTTCTTCCAACTGATACTTGTTAAAAAATCTAGATAGTTGTAAAGATTACCATACTCTGGAGAGTTACTACCTTCTTGTTTTAGACGACTTAAAACCTTGTCAGCTTCACGACGTGCAGTTTCATTCATGCCAGATGATTGAATCTTCATCTCCATCTTTCGGATATCTGTCACATTCTCTGGATGCATGTCATCGAGTTCCTTTTGAAGATATTCGATTTGTTTCTTGATAGCCATCTCACGATAGGCTTTCTTATTGTCATTTTCTTGTGCAGCTGAAGCTTCATTAGTTACATCCGTTATCTCTGTATATTCATAGATATACTGTTCAATCTTATTTAATAGATTGGAGCGAAGATTTTCTTCAAGTAATGCATACTTTTCTTCATCCGTAATGTTTAGCCACTGTGCCATGGCACTGATGATATCCTCCATCCCCTTTAATTGAGAGATGAAATTACGTGCACCCAGAGCCCATTGATAGTTCGCAGTTGCCTTCACAAGTGCACTCTTAAGTTGGTCAACCCGCTTCTTTTCATCGATTGGATCTAAATCATTGGTCATCGGTTTACGGATGATGGATAAAACTTCTAAAGTCTTATCACTATGTACAACGATATCTTCAATATTGATACGTGATTCTGTCTTGATTACCACAAAACCACTGTTACTAACTTCTGTAATAGTTCCTGATACACTTAATGGATAAAAGTTTTCAGGATGAAATTCATCTGTAGATAATGCCTTCTTTTCAATCGCAAAGATGATTCGATCACCTACAGCAGGTTCCTGTCCAGTCGCATTTTTATAGCTATCACTGGTCAGGTAAATATTTGTGTCTGGTAATAATACCGTGTTATAAATCGGAACGATAATTGCCATTGTTGTATACCTCCTTATGAGTATAGAAGTATTTTAGCACTTAATAATAAAGAGTGCTAATATTTAGCACTCAGATATTTTATTCCATTGTTTCAAGATAACGGACTACTTTGCCAGTTGTCTTTGCGTACTCAATTTCAGACTTTGTACTAGAGCCGATATAGCCACCAACATTGATCACAAAAATTTCATCAGCCATATCAATTTTACGTTTATGCATATCATCCAACATCTCTTTTGTCTTTGTTAGAGTACCCTCATCCATATTTTCCCAAACTTCATGATCGCCACTATGGCCAAATAATCCAACGTTAATTACAATGTTTCCAGCAAGCGTCAAATCTTTCTGCGCTTTCATGAATTCATCTTTAAAGCGTGTGCTACCACAAAGCGTAATTACTTTGTATTTCCCTTGCATTATTTTTTCTCCTTTTGATAATCAGTCTTACCAATCGAATTAAAGTATTGTTGGAGCTTGGCTTCATAAGCTACATCTGAGAAGTGATATAGTCTTTCATTCTTAATCGCATCTGGTAGATATTGTTGTTTCACATAGTGATTTGGATAATCATGCGCATATTGATACCCTACACCATTGCCGAACTTCTCTGAACCAGCGTAATGAGCATCCTTTAGATATGGTGGAATCGGAAGATTGCCTGTTTTTTCAACCAGATCCATTGCCATAAAAATACCATTTGATGATGCATTCGATTTAGGTGCATTGGCAACATAAGTAGCCGCATTTGCAAGTATGATGGCTCCTTCTGGCATTCCTACCCTTTCAACCGCTAACGCTGCATCAACCGCAATCTGTAGCGCTCTAGGATCTGCATTACCACATTCTTCTGCTGCCGCAATCATAATTCTACGAGAGATAAAACGAACATCCTCTCCCGCCGTCAACATGCGTGCAAGGTAGTAGAGGGTCGCATCTGAATCAGAACCACGCATCGATTTAATAAACGCAGAAATCGTATCATAATGGTTATCTCCATCTTTGTCATAGCGGATTGCCTTCTTTTGAATACATTCCTCCACAACCGACAAGGTTATATGAATGTAGCCATCGTCACTACGATCTGTTGTAAGATCTGCAAGTTCTAACGCATTCAACGCAGCACGTGCATCTCCATCACAAATCTCTGCTAAAAATTCAGCAGCTTCCTCATCTAAGATAACATTATCTTTGCCGATACCCTTTATCGCATCTTCTGCAGCACGCTTTAAAAGAGTCATAATATTCTCTTTTGACAGTGACTTTAACTGGAAGATACGAGAACGTGAAATCAACGCTTGATTCACTTCAAAATATGGATTCTCCGTTGTCGCACCAATCAAGATAATTGTGCCATCTTCCACATATGGTAATAGATAATCCTGTTGCCCTTTATTAAATCGATGAATCTCATCGATAAATAAGATTGTTTTCTTCTGATACATCGACATCAAGTCAATTGCATGTGTAATTACCTGTTCAAGATCTTTCTTGCCTGCAATTGTCGCATTGACTTGTTGGAAATCAGCAGAGGTACTATTTGCAATCACTTGTGCTAGTGTTGTCTTACCCGTTCCTGGAGGGCCATAAAAGATTAATGATCCAAGCTTATCCGCTTTAATTGCACGATATAACAATTTATCTTTGCCAATGATATGTTCCTGACCAACAACTTCCTCTAAAGTAGAAGGTCTCATACGTGCCGCTAAAGGCTCTTCTTTTTTCTTTGTCTCTTCGCTTGCATACCCAAATAAATCCATAGAAACCTCCTTTATCTATCCCATATTATACTTGTAATTACTACATTCAGAAAGAAAAAGCTCCTTACGGAGCCTTTACTCATGATTTTTTCCTGACAGTTTGATGATACATCCAAAAGATACAGAAACCAGTTAGGAATAGAGCGATAATTAAAAGCTGTAATAAGTCAGGAATCACAACTCTTAAGCCAATGACAACCGCAGAGAACAAGATAGCCAAAACCAATGATAGTTTATAATTTTCAATTTGATATAAAAATGTTTCTTCTAAAACGAATAAAATCAACAATGATACCACAAGGTTTTCTAGATCAATAGGATTAAAGCAATGAAGAAAGTTAGAAAATAATGAATATAGTATATTACTGCTGAGCAATGCCAATAGGATACGCTTGATGCGTGGTAATATTTTCTCCTTGATAGAAAGTGGATAAAGTGGAATATTCTTTAAATCTAACTGCATTTGATACAATAATCCAGCTACATATCCTGTTCCGTATGGAAATAAATCTATCAAAATACTATAACTACGCTCTGCACCAAGAAAGTAATACAAGCACGGAACAACAATTGCAAATCCTATCAATCCAATTAAAGTATAAGCCTGATAAAATGATAATTTCTTCATATCGATTCCCCTTTTCGAATTTCATGCATACATGCAAGCATAAGAAGAACAAAAATCCCAAAAAAAACTAAATTGCCATACACAATTACTGAGTCACATAATATAAGTTGATTTCGAATCCATGTAAACAATACTGTAAAAATAACGAATCCAACATATCTAATATACATATTATTTGATTTTACTACTGTCATATTTTTAAAATTGTGCAAGCAGTAATACAAGCAACCTACTGGTGCAACAACAAATAATAAGAACAATTTTGTAATCATCGTATCAAACCATATCGTACAAACCAAATATAGAAAGAAGTATATTAGCAAAACTTTCACATAAGCAACAAAGTAATCACTTTTTCGAATTGGTAAAATTTGTAGAATAGGATTCCAATTTTCATCAATCAAAACACTAATGATTTGTACCTGAAATATGAAGAAAAATATTGTTCCAATGTATTCTCTAGTAATACTACTGGGTATACGCATGAGAATAAGATAGAAAAATATTATTGTAGCATTACCTATGATATTAAAGAAGTTAAATAAACGATTCCGATATAGTGTATATAGACCTTGCATAAATCTCTCCCTTTTCTAATCTTTATTAGTTAAAATACGAATGGATGAAATATAAGCTAGTGTATAAAGAACAGTTGCATAACCCAAAAATTGAATAATAGGATGAATATTTGTTTTTGTATAAATAAGTGCAGCCACGCCAATCACAACAAGTAAAATGCCCAAATGTTGAAAATAATTCCGATGCCATATCTCGACTGGCAAAATAGCAGGAATTACCAAAGCCTCATTAAGTACAATTATATTTAATACAAACCACATATTATCTATTTCATGAAATGAAATAT
>CALBKL010000261.1 GCA_937895985.1 uncultured Solobacterium sp. | reverse complement strand
AGGGAACCTTCACCAACAATAAAATCAAAAGAGGAACTTTCAAAAATAATTGAGGGCCGCGTAGATTAGCGATTAATAGGCTTGTTTGGTATCTTTTATCTTGACGCTAAACCTATATTAGCCTATTATATAAAAGCACTTTTAGTGCGCTCATGCGTGGGAGGATAGCAATGTCCGCTGACCACTGCATGTGGATTCTAATATAAGGAGGAAAACCACATGGCAAAGAAAATTGCAAAAGTAGCTAAGCTACAATTCCCTGCTGGTGGAGCTAAACCAGGACCAGCTCTAGCATCTGCAGGTATCAACATGCCTAAATTCTGTACAGAATTTAACGACAAGACTAAGGACCGTCACGGTGACATCGTTCCTGTAATTATTACAGCTTACGAAGATAAGTCATTTGACTTCGTCATCAAGACAACTCCAGCTGCTATCTTATTAAAGAAGGCCGCTGGTATTAACAAGGCTTCTGGAACACCAAAGACAGTTAAAGCCGGTAAGATTACAATGGCTCAGTTAAGAGAAATCGCTGAGTATAAGATGCCTGACCTCAACGCTAATGACGTTGAAGCAGCAATGAACATCATTGCTGGTACAGCACGTAACATGGGTATCGTAGTAGAAGGCGAGGCTAAGTAACAATGGCAGGAAAGAAGTACAGAGCAGCGTTAGAACAGGTAGATAGCGCTAAAGTTTATGATTACAAGGAAGCGATTGCTTTAGCTAAGAAGATCAGCACAACTAAGTTTGATTCTTCATTAGAAGCTAGCTTCGTATTAAACGTTGACCCACGTCAGGCTGAACAGAACATTCGTGGCGCAATGGTATTACCACACGGTACTGGTAAGACACAGCGAGTATTAGTAATTACACAGGGTGCTAAGGAAGAAGAAGCTAAGGCAGCAGGTGCTGACTTCGTTGGTGGCGTTGATATGATTCAACAGATCCAAGGTGGCTGGTTCGACTTTGACATTATCGTAGCTACTCCAGACATGATGGGTCAGTTAGGTAAGTTAGGTAAGCTATTAGGTCCTAAGGGATTAATGCCAAACCCTAAGACAGGTACAGTAACAATGGACGTTGCTAAGGCAATCGACGAAATCAAGAAGGGTAAGGTAGAATACCGTGTAGACAAGGATGGAAACATCAACGTATTATTCGGTAAGGTATCTTTCACTGAAGAAGCTCTTGTTGAAAACTTCAAGGCTTTATATGACCGTATCTTAAAGGCTAGACCTGTAACAGTTAAGGGTGCATACCTCAAGGGTGTAACAGTATCCACAACTATGGGTCCTGGTATCAAAGTTACAGTTGAATAAGTAATTTAAAAATCTCACAGCGATGTGAGATTTTTTATATGCAATGATTAGATTAGAAGCCTTGTTTAAAGAACTTGCGGAATGCGGATACTTCTTCGGTAGATTGTGTTACAGATACACAGTACTTTGCACGTTCACCGATCCCTGGTTCATAAGTGATTGGCTCAAGTTTGAAGGATGCCGCAGGACTTTCCGCAAAGCAGTAGCCCATAGATGTACGTATTGATGAACCATTTTCTTTATTAAAGAATACTGGTTGGTCATATGTAGAAAGAGATGGGTCAACATAGATAACAACTACTTCACCAGTCTTATATCCCACGATAAAGTTGTAATGATGAGTGACTGACGCAATAACAGCACTATGGTAATTTTCGGAATGACAATATACCAGTTGATAATCATCACCATTTGGAACAGCTTCATTAAAAATTTCGCGCATACGAGCTTTGTTTTTTGCATTATCCTCGTCAGATGCGCCTGTTAGTACCTTTTTGAATAAACCAAGAATGCTCATAAAAATCTCCTTTATTACTAGTTATAAGAAAATTATAGTGTTGATTCGAATACTCTTCAACAGTAGAACGTCAAATTTGAATATTAAAAAACGTGATAAAATAGAGATAAGTTAGAGGTGATACTATGTTAGATGAAAGAAGACTAAGTCGTGTCATTGAGAAGATGACAACAGATTGTTTATTAATTACAGATCCAGTTTCTATTGCGTATCTTTGTGGAAAGAAAATAGAACCAGGAGAAAGATTTCTTGGTTTATTGATTGGAAAGGGAATTAAACCGGTTTTGATTTTAAATCAGCTATTCCGTTTCTCTGATGAGATTGGCGTTAGAGTAGAGTATTATAAAGATACAGATAATATTACAAATATCATTTCGCAGTTTATCGATAAAAATGGTAGCTTAGGCGTAGATAAAATCATGCCAGCTAGATTCCTAATTCCTATGATGGAAGCGAAGATTGCGGCTGAATTTAAACTTGGCTCTTATGCAGTTGATCATACACGTGCTATTAAAGATGCTCGTGAACAAGAACTCATGCGTGCTGCGTCTCATATCAATGACCTAGCAATGGCAGAGTTTAAGAAACTGATACACGAAGGTGTAACAGAAGTAGAGGTTGCTTCACATATGCTAGATATCTACCTAAAGCTAGGTGCAAGCGGATATTCTTTTGAGCCTATCGTTGCCTTTGGCAAGAATGCAGCTGATCCACATCATATGCCAGATGATACGGTATTACAGGAAGGTGATACAGTACTCTTCGATGTTGGTTGTATCGTAAATGGGTACTGTTCAGATATGACAAGAACCTTCTTCTATAAGAAGTATCCAAATGCAGAACAAGTAGAAGTCTATAACCTTGTTCGTAAGGCTAATGAAAGTGCAGAAAGTTATTGTAAACCAGGTGTAAGACTATGTGATATTGATGCGGTAGCTCGTAACATTATCACAGATGGTGGTTATGGTGAAGACTTTACACATCGACTTGGACATTTCATTGGTACAGAGACACATGAATATGGAGATGTATCGCAAGCATTTACAGATTTAACAGTAGAAGGAAATACCTTCTCCATTGAGCCGGGTATCTATCATCCAAGTATCTTAGGTTGTCGTATTGAAGACTTGGTTTTGATTACACAGGATGGTTGTGAAGTGTTAAATCACTATCCACATGAGATAGAAGTTATTGAATAAATTCATAAAGGAGGAACATCTATTGATTAAGAACATGAAAAAGAGCAGAATTTTAATTCTATCAATTATTGGAATAATCGTTATTTCCCTGGGAATATTAAGCTGGAACAAACCTGATAAGAAGGCAGGAGAAGATGTGACGAAGTATGACTATGTTGCAAGTTTCTATTCTATTCATCAAAATGGAAAGATGAATCCTCAAACTAAGATAGTTTTTGCAAGTAGTGACCAAGAACAATTGGAATTTAGCGATAAAGTATATACTGCAGGTAGACTATTCCAAGAAGGAAATAAAGTCCTAGCATATTCTTTCAGTGGGAATAAATCATTACTCTTTGAATCAACAGCAGGGTATTCAACATTTTCAATGGCCAAGGGTGTATTTGAATCAACCATATATACAGTGGAGCTTGCACTCAATGGGACAAATGGCAGAATTGAAGTGATTAACATTGATGATGGATCAGTAGGTGAAATTCGGGATATGATACGATACACAAGTCCAGATCATAAAGTGACCACATCGCCAGTGATTTATTCATCGATTTATCGTGCAGTAGAAATTGGTACAAGAATCTACTTTGTAGGATATGATATGGTTCAAGATCAATATGAATTGTCTTATCTGGATGAAGAAACAAATGAACTCCATTATGTAGATAACTGGCGTTATACTTCTGTTAGTTTTGAAGAATTCTTATATGTAGATGGAAAAATTGTGACGGTAGAAAATCCTTATAATAGTCGCTTTATGAAGGATATTACATTACCAGAGACGGCTAGCTTAACAAGTATGGACCCAGATACCTTGGAGGCAAAGAGTGTTTCACTAGATACAAAGAGAATCATTTCTGCATATGCGTATAAAGACCATATTCGCTTAGTGACGGTTGATAATCATCTTCTGGAATATACAGTTGACTTAGAACTAGTATCGGATAAGGATTTATCAGGAACTGATTTTGCGAACCTATTTACAAATACAGATTATAAGTTCCATGGCATTCGTTATTTAGGAAATAAGGCGGCAGCAATCGTAACACCAAATACAGAAACAACAACAGAATTAGGAAAAATCTTAGAATTTGATGCGGATACATTAACTCTACAAAAGAGTATTACAATTCCTCTATCAGAAAATACAGGTTGGAAAACAGACTTTGTGGATTTACTGATCATTGAAAAATAGTAAATTAGACGACAATTGATAACTGATAGGGTGATTGCATAGTTTTTACACATGGGGGGGGATAACCATGAAGAAAATGTGTAGAATCTTGGCATGTGTAGGTACATTATTCCTTACAGCATGCACAGCATCAACCAACCGTAGTACACAAATAACTTCTACATCCGTTACAGAACAAAAGAAAGAAACTCCTGAACCAAAGGAAACAGTTTCTCCAGAGGTGACAGAAGCACTCCATGCATACAATGAATTGTTAGATAACATTGATGTATATGATTTTG
>CALBKL010000260.1 GCA_937895985.1 uncultured Solobacterium sp. | reverse complement strand
ACCAAGGAGATATTGTATTTATTTCTGGTGAAACTGGAACAGGAAAATCAAGCTTTGTAAAATCATTAATGGGTTTGGTGGATGCGGACAATATTTTCTTCAATGGAATTGAACAAAAAAAAATTCTCTTATCTTCACTGCGAAAGAGAGTGGCATATATATCACAAATGAATTCCATTTTTAATGGAACAGTAAAAGATAATATTGAATTGAATGTTGATGCGAATCAAGAATACGTAAAAATGTCATTTTTTGATAAATTTGTTGGGAAAGAAAACCTAAAGCTCACGTCTGATGGAACAAATCTATCTGGTGGTGACAAGCAGAAAATTGTATTGGGAAGATTAATTGCCAATTGCAAAGATGTGGATGTTATCATCTTGGATGAAGTAACAAGTTCGATGGATGCTGATACAGAGGCAAAGGCTTTTGATGAAATCCTACCATTACTTAAAAATAAGATAGTATTAATTATTTCGCACAATAGAAATCTTCAACGCTATGCGAATAGAATAGTAAAGTTGAAAGATAAGACTATTGCGTTAGAGAAATAATTGAGGTGAGGAAATAGATGCTGTTTATGATAGAAAAATTGTATAAAACCCTATACTTCTATAGGGTTTTATGCTAATATCATGAATGGCATCTTTTGTACTTTTGTTATGCAAAAGGAAGATGTACTTCTCACACAGTGAATTCATTATCCCGTGCATATGGGTTCGCTATGAACATGCCGTATGTTGATGGTGTTCGAAACTGTGGTGGAAAACAACGGAAAGGTAGGTAAATAGAAAATATGACTGTTGTTTCAATGAGGAAAATGTTAGAGAACGGCGTACACTTTGGTCACCAGACACGCAAGTGGAACCCAAAGATGAAGCAGTTCATCTACACAGCTAAGAATGGTGTATATATCATCGACTTAGCAAAGACACAGGCTAAATTAGAAGTAGCCTATGATGCTTTAAAGAAGATTGCTGAAGACGGCGGAAAGATCCTATTCGTAGGAACTAAGAAGCAAGCTCAGGCAACAATTCTTGAAGAAGCATTAAGAAGTGGAAGCTTCTACATCAACCAGAGATGGTTAGGTGGAACAATGACTAACTTCCGCACAATCCAGAAGTCAATCAAGAAGTTATTAGAGATTGAAGAAATGGAAGCAAACGGACAGTTAGCAGTTTACACAAAGAAGGAACAAGCAGTTCTCTTACAGAAGAAGGAAAGACTTGAAAACTTCCTTGGCGGTATTAAGGGAATGAAGAAGTTGCCAGATGCAATCTTCGTTGTAGACCCATTAGAAGAGCACAACGCAGTAGCTGAAGCACGTAAGTTAAACATCCCTGTATTCGCTTTAATCGATACAAATGCTGATCCAGATTTAGTAGACTTCCCAATTCCTTCAAACGACGATGCAGTACGTTCTATCAAGTTAATGGTAGGTGTAATTGCTGATGCTATCTTAGAAGCTAAGGGTGGTGTATTAGAAGTTGCTCACCAAGAAGATGAGACAGCTGAAGACATCACAATGAAGGATGTAATCATCAACGTTGAACAGCAGGCTGCTGAATATGAACGTAAGAGAAGACAGAAGTTCGAAGAACGTCGTGCTCAGATGGCTCAACGTCGTGGAAACTACAATGGCGAACGCCGTGTATTCCGCAGAGATGCTAACGGAAACCGTCAGACAACACGTCCAGCTGCTGAAGCAGAAGCTACAACAGCACCAGCTACTGAGGAGGCTAAGTAAAAATGGCAATTACAGCTGCTCAAGTAAAAGAATTGCGTGAATTAACAGGCGCAGGAATGATGGACTGTAAGAAGGCTCTTACAGAATGTGAAGGCGATATAAAGAAGGCTATTGACTGGCTTCGTGAAAAGGGTATTGCTAAGGCTGCTAAGAAGGAAGGCAGAATCGCTGCTGAAGGCTTAGCTAAGATCTTAATCGAAGGTAACAAGGCTGTTGTATTAGAAGTTAACTCTGAAACAGACTTCGTTGCTAAGAATGATCGTTTCTTAGCTCTATTAGATGAAGCTGCTAAGACAATCTTCAATTCTAACGCTAAGACTGTTGAAGAGGCATTAGCTCTTCCTACAGCAGAAGGTACATTGAATGATTCATTCATTGCTGCAGTTGCTATTATTGGTGAAAAGATTACATTAAGAAGATTCGAAATCGTTGAAAAGAGCGATGATGAATTATTCGGTTCTTATACACACCAAGGTGGACGTATCGTTGCTGTTACAGTTGTTAAGGGTACATCAGATGCTCAAGTTGCTAAGAATATGGCAATGCAGGTTGCTTCTATGAACCCAACATATGTATCACGTGATGAAATGCCACAAGAAGTTGTAGCTCATGAACGTGAAGTTCAAGAAGGAATCATGGCAAATGATCCAAGCCTTGCAAATAAGCCTGAAAAGGTTAAGGCTGGAATCATTGAAGGTCGTGTATCTAAGTCATTACAGGATATGTGCTTAGTTGACCAGGAATACTTCTTAGATTCTAACCTCAAGTGCGGTCAGTACTTAAAGGAAAACAACGCTGAAGTTGTTAAGTTCGTTAAGTACATCGTAGGTGAAGGTATTGAAAAGAAGCAGGACGACTTCGCTGCTGAAGTAGCAGCAATGGCTAAGTAAGAAATTACTCAATCAGAGAGAACAACGTGCAAGTTGTTCTCTCTTTTTATATTCATATAAAATTGAAAAGTACAACTTTTTATGTTGTTTTAAGTGATAATTAACGATAAAATTTAGTTGTGTACTTAATGCAAAATGAGAATATAGCAGGCTGTAGTATTATGTAAAAATAGTAGCTTATACATTAACATTTCCGTAATATTTGTTACATAAATTAACCTTTTATAAGAAAATCTTAAGATGTGAGCGTTACAGTGTACATAAAATATTTTACAAAGTAGAATATTGTAGATAAATATTGTGGTATTATATGTTGCTTTATTTCTTTATCTGAAATACTGGTGTTTATCAAGGCGGGGTCCTTGTAAATATCAATTTGTGAATAGAAATTGAGTATGTCCACACTCATTTATGAAAACAGGGGGGCTATATCGTATGAATATGAAAAAACTTCGAAAGATATTTGTAATCTTGTGTGCTTTTATAATGTTATTGAGTGTTAACTATTCTGTTAATGCGATTGATTCGACCACACCGGGTACTACTGTAACAACTACAACATCTACTCCTGGTAGTACACCAGCAGTAGCTACTCCTACGCCAACACCTACGCCAACACCAAGTACACCGATTGATCCTAATGCGAAAGTTAGTTTTTTTGTAAGAAGTACTTGGACTGGTAATGATAAACCAGCTGTAATTATTCGTTTATTTGCCAATGGTGTAGAGAAAATTAATAAAGTTCGTGACCCATACAACTATCAGGAAGTAAATGGCTATATTAGTAGCCAGTTAAATGCATGGCAGGTTGATTTTAATAACTTACCTAAGTATGATTCTGATGGTAAGGAAATTGAATATACTGTAAAACAGGATTTCTTTGAATCATATTTGTATGGTTGGAATAATTTTAAGTTTAAGACTGACCTAACAGGTGATGTAGAAACAGGATTTATCTTTGAAAACAAATCACTTATCGATATTGAAGTTGGAAAGATGTGGAATGAAATTCCAGTATTCGTTATCCCAGGAACTCCTAGTCCAGCAGATCCACCGGAGATGGTATCCCTTAATTCATCAGAATCTGAATACTCTGTTACTTATACTAAAGAGAAATTAAATGAACTTCTCGTTGAATCTGATGCTTTAGATGCTGATGACAATGTACTTGAAGGAGCACGAGATACTTCAGAAGAAACTCCATTAGAGGAAATGTCTGCTGAAGAAAGACGTGAAGAAAATCTAAAGAAGTCTATCGTAGCTGTTCCAAACGCTATCACAGTTAATCTTTTAGCTGATGGTGTTGTTGTAGGAACAATGCAAATTACGAAGGAAGATGGATGGACTGGATATTTCCGTGATTACCTAAGATATGATGAAAATGATGGTCATGAGATTGTTTATACAGTTGAGGAAGTACCGGTTCCTGGATACAAGACAGAATATACTAATAAACTAATTAACGGTCGTGTAATTAATTCGGTTGTAAACCGCTCTGTGATTGACATTAATGTTCAAAAGAAGTGGGAAGGTAAGATTCAAGGACCTGTAAATGTAACTTTATGTCGCAAATTTAAGACTGTTGAATTTGACTGGAGTTTCTATAAGAATGTAGTAACAGAACATGATGAAGAAGTCGCAACAGTCGAATTAAATGAAGCAAATAATTGGAAACATACCTTTGAAGATCTATATGAATTCTATACCGTAGAAGGTGAAGATCCTGTTATCTATGAGTATTACGTAAAAGAAGATCCAGTTACTGGATATAATACTGTAATCACTGGTGATCATAAGGATGGCTTTACGATTACAAACACAAATACTACTGATTTAATCGATATTCCAGTTGAAAAGAAATGGGATGGAGAT
>CALBKL010000259.1 GCA_937895985.1 uncultured Solobacterium sp. | reverse complement strand
AGGTTATACCATACTTAAAAACTTAATGGGAAACTTTCCATAGTCTAAGATATAATAGACTCATGAAGAAATTAATGACAAGATTATTTGCAATTACATGTACACTATTGATTGCCTTAACAACACTATTTCCAGCTAGCGCTAGAGAAGATGATTTTGATTTAGGTAGAAACCTATATAGTACAAACTATATCTTTCTAGATGCAGATACAGGACAAGTTCTAGACGCAAAAAAACAGGATGAACAAATTAGTATCGCATCTCTTACAAAGATGATGACAGTACTTCTAGCTATCGAAAATAGTTCTTCCCTCAATGAAAACATCACGATTACAGATGAAATGCTTGCAGGGCTATACGAAGAACAAGCAAGTGTTGCAGGATATATCAGTGGAGATGTAGCCACTTTACTAGATTTATGTTACGCTGCTGCTGTTCCATCTGCAGCAGATGCCGCAAATGCACTTGCATTACAGATTGGTGGTAGCTTTGAAAAGTTCTATCAGATGATGAATGATAAAGCAGCAGAGTTAGGAATGAATCACACTGTCTTCAAGAGTGCACACGGTCTTGACCGTGATGGCCAATATTCAACGGTTGAGGATATGTCAAAGTTGTTACGTTATGCATTACAAAATCCAACCTTCAAAGAGATCTTCTCCACAAAGGAATATACAACCCAAGCCACAACCTATTATCCGTTTGGAATTCCACTTGCTAGTACGATTTGGGCCTATGCGGATACATATGGATACGATTTAACAAATCTATCTGGAGGTAAGACTGGTTATACATTACAAGCCGGTAGATGTATCGCCTACTGGGCGACTGTCAATGATATGAATATCATTGCCGTAACAGCTGGTGCAAGTACTAACGTTGAACAATACTCCAACTTAAGTGATGCACAAACTAGCCTAAAGAATTTATCTTCTTGGAAGAAGAAAACAATCCTTAAAGCTAATGATGTTGTTTCAACAATTGAATATAAATCATTCATGCATACTGCAAATATCGACGTAAAGATGGATAAAGATATTTCACTCGATTTACCTGCAAATGCAGAATGTACATACGCAATTGATTTACCAAAGAAATTCTCAGCAGAACTATACGACCAAAATATTCAGGCCACAATTACATTTACAGCCGATAATAAAGTCATCTACACAAAAACAATCAGTATCACACTACCACGAGAAAAGAATATATTCGGAAGAATCATTCTACATCTACAGAACTTTATAAAAGGTTGATTGCATATGAACAATCAACCTTTTTCATTTCCTACTCCATCTTTTACTTCAATAATACGATCACAATATGTCAGTGTAGATAAACGATGCGAGATCGTTAAAATCATCTTATCTTTAAACTCCTTCTCTAATGTATAGAGAAGTTCTTTTTCATGTAATACATCTAGAGCGCTTGTAGGCTCATCTAAAATAATTACATCCGGTTGTTTTAACATGATACGTGCTAAGCCAATTCGCTGTCTTTCACCACCTGAAACACGCAAGCTCATTTGACCCATATGTGTATCATAGCCTTCTGCTAAACTCATAATAAAGTCATCAATACCTGCTCTTTTCGCTGCTAGACGAATTTCATCCAATGTAGCTTCTGGGTTTGCGATAGCGATATTTCCAGCAATCGTATCATTAAATAGATAGGTATCCTGCTCTAGTACCGCAATATGACGATGTAATTCTTCAAATGAGAATTGGTCTAATGAGATACCATTGATACGGATATCTCCAGTTTGAATCGGATAATATCTTAACAACAATCTTAAAATCGTTGATTTCCCAGAACCACTTTCACCGATAATACCAATATGTTCATGGTTCTGTACTGATAAATGAAACTGTTTTAAAATCTTTCGATTAGTATTTGGATATGTAAATGAAACATCTTCAAAATCAATACGTTCGACGTGATCAATCTTCACGGATTTACTTGGGTCAACAGTCAGCGGATTTGCGTCTTCAATCAAGAAGATTCTCTCTGCTGCCGCAAAGGCCTCGAGTAAATGAGAAACAACAAATGTAAGTGAGAATGTAGAAGAGAATGATGCAGTCGCAATAAATGAAATTACAATCGTACCAACTGGATTTCCAATTCCATTCGAAAGTAAATACGTAGATACAATCAAAATCATTATTCTACCCAAATAGACAAAGAAATTTGGGGCAGAAGATAATGCTTGTTTATGCATCGTCATCGCATGCATATCTTTGTTAACTTGATTGTTATACTCCATCACCTTTGCAATCTTCTCATCTTGGGCATTATATATTTGAATATCCTTAATCGCATAGATATTTTCAAGAATCACTGCCTTTAGCTTCCCTAAGTCTTTACGATATTCTTTGCCGATTCCTCTTCCTAGATATAATCCAACCAGTGGAATAATCACACTTATCATAAGATATACAGGAATGAGTACATACGCATACAAAGGATTAAATTGTAATGCGATGAAAACAGTTGTGACTGGCAAAAGTATTACTGTAAACATCGGCCCGATTGTATGGGCAAAGAAGTACTCTAAGGTTTCAATATCACCTACTGCAATGTTAATCACATTACCTATCTTTTGATCAATCAAATATGCAGGTGCTAAGCAATTGATAGATGTAAATAAATCTACACGCATCTTTGCAAGAATACCATACGCACCTAGATGCGAGAATACACCTTCTAAATATCGACAGACTGCGATTAAAAGACCACTCACTAACATCATGCATGCATAAAACCATACATTACCAGTTGTCATAATATTTGCAGCTCTCATAATCCAAAGTGCACCAAATCCCATTACACCCATATGGGATAAATTGCCAATTATACTAGCTAGCGTGGATATGGTCAGATATTTTGCGATTGGTTTTGCTTTCTTGATTAATCTCGATCCTAAAACTGGAATTGAATATGCATATTTCTTCATGCTTGCACCTCCAGTGTATTCTGTTCTTCTACCAGTTCTCGATATAATCCCTGATTCTGCATAAGTTCATCATGATTACCTATTTCTTCCACAATACCTGCACGTAAAATAATGATTTGATCTGCATTTCGTATCGCAGATAGACGATGTGAAATAATAATGAGCGTGCGCTTCGTCGCTAATTTATCAATGCAGTCCCATATTATCTTTTCGCTTTCAGGATCAACTGCAGAAGTCGCTTCATCAAAGATGATATACTCCGCATCTGTTAATAATGCCCTAGCAATACCCATCATCTGTTTTTGACCACCAGATAAATTAGAACCAGATTCACTTACCATTGTATCTAAGCCATTCGGCATTCTTTGTATATGCTTATCTAGGCTAACTTCGTGTAGCACTTGCCAAAGTTGTTCATCACTTGCGGAAGGATTTGCAATTAATAGATTGTTCCGTATTGTATCATTAAATAAATTCACTGTTTGTGGGACCATTACAATATGTTTTCCAATTTGTTCGCGATTCATGCATGCATAATCTGTTCCATTGAGATATATAGCTCCACTTGAAGGATAAATAAACTTCATTAATAATGACGCAATCGTACTCTTACCACAACCAGATAATCCTACTAACGCTGTTATCTTGGATTTTTCAATCTTGATATTTATGTTATGTAATACTTCTTTTCTGCCTTCATACGAAAAGGAAACATCCTTTAGCAAGATACCTTCTTGATAGTCGTTTTGTTTTTCAGCTTGTTTTATTTTCACTGATTCTACCGCAAGAATTTCTTCTGCGCGAGTTGCGGCAGAAACAGCAGTTAATGCATCATGTGTTGCGGACATCAATTGACGAATTGAACCAAAATAACTATATCCCAACAATAAAATCATTAGCACACTGCTTAGATCCATTGTTTTATTTGTTAACGCATTTATCGCAATGAATACACAGAGAAATAA
>CALBKL010000258.1 GCA_937895985.1 uncultured Solobacterium sp. | reverse complement strand
TGAATGGTAAAAATTTCTTTTCTGCCATAACTTTTCTCCTGTTTATTAAATTTTATCATAACTGGCATGTTTTTTGTACACTACCAATTTTAATCTATAACCATAGACAGGAGGTGGATTGTATCAAAAGATATAATCCAAAAATGAAGATGAAGAAAATCATAAAATTCTTTTTAGTAGTATTCGTATTATTTGGTATCACAAAAGTCTTTGGTAAACATGATGATCAAAAGCAAACCGAAGAAACAACAACCGTTACAACTACAGCAGAAACAACATCTACAACAACTCCAAATCCAGAACAAGAAACACCCAAAAATGATTCAAAAGAAGAAAAGGTATCTGAAGCACGTACAAAGTATCAACAGATTGTATTAGGCGATCCAATGTATGGTGGTGAAGGTGGAACATCTTTTGAAGATGTTAAAGCAATCTTAGGGGAACCAAATTCGGTAAGCACGAATAGTTATGGTGATACACAGTCAATGTTTGTGACATGGCATGATTCATCCCTAAAGGGAATTGCTAGTTTTACAGTCTCCTTTACAAATAATCTAGCGACTGGAAAAGGTTATTCAGGTTTTAGTTTGGTGAACCATAATGAAAAAGTCACATTAGATGAATTTAACGCAATCGTTACAGATGGATCGTTCTCCTATGACCAAGCTATTGCACAGTTTGGTCAACCAGATAGTGAATCAGAATCGTTATTCTATGGTTCCTATTCAAATATCGTTTCTTGGCATAACGCAAATGGAAGCTTTGGTGCTAACTTTGATATTACTTTTAAAGATGGATATGCAACTGGCAAAGGTCAGTACGGAATGAAATAGTGTTTACTCCATACTCAAAATGGTATGGAGTTTTTTTGTCAGGCAGTTTTTTTGTACCTATGTTTATCTATACTAGAATCAACAACAAAAGGAGTGAACGTATGAAAGAAAATGATTTTATAACTATTACCAATATTAAAGAATATATTGAGATGGGAATGATAAAAATAGGTGAAGTACTACATTTAAAGAAAGAACCAGAGAATGCATATGATATGGAAGCTATCCTGGTAGAAGATAAGAATGAAATTCCAATTGGTCATGTTGCGAATTCTGTTAATAGTGTTGCGAAAGGAACGCATTCTGCAGGGAATATCTATCAGAGTTTTAGGGATTCAATTCTATGTACAGTGAAATTTATCTATCATGATATGATTATTGCACAGCTACAATTACCACAAGAAGATAGGGAAGACATGCAGAAATAAATGCATGTTTTCTTTACATTCTACATAGTTTATACAATTATTTTGAAAACATACTTGCATGTTTAATATTCAAATTGATAATATAGTAATTACAAGAGTTGTGTGCTTGATGCAGGAGTGAGACATTTGTCTTACTCGGAGGATATATGAATCATAGAATATTGAATGTGGTGGCTGCCTCATCTGTTCTTTTGAGTGGATGCGCTGCTTATTTAAGACCCGCTATCAAACCGGGGATAAAGACTGCAAAGGTAGCTGATGGTACATATGAGGGTAAAGCAGAAGCTTATGCGGTAGATGGTGAGATGAATCTCAGCGTTACATTTCAAGATAATAAAATTGTATCGATTAAAACAATCAATTCAGGCAGTACTGCAAGTATCTATAGAGGAATTGAGGAACGATTATTTCCACGTATCATCAATAGTCAATCTATCAATATTGATGACATAACTGGTGCGACAATATCTAGTATCTCCGCAAAATATATCATACAGAATATCATTAATGAAAATGGTGGTAATGCGGATGAATGGAAGATGGAGAGTCCAAAATCGACAGATGTTGTTAAAAAAGATGGCTATGATGTAATTGTGGTCGGTCTAGGCTCTTCTGGTATTTCCTCATATTTAAGTGCTGCTAGTAATGGAGCGACTGTATTTGGCATGGATTCAGCTGCTAAGATCGGTGGTAATGGTGCGATGTCTGCTGGTGCTATGGCTGTGAATCCACAAACACAGGTTGCGTTGAATGATGGAAATCCTTTTGTGAATGAAGAGGATATGATTGAAGATTGGCTTTCCTATACGGATGGGGATGCCAAAGAAGAAATTATTCGCAAAAT
>CALBKL010000257.1 GCA_937895985.1 uncultured Solobacterium sp. | reverse complement strand
GAATAAATGCCATCATCACAATGACCATATACATCCTTATCTTCTGCAGTTGAGAAATTTTCCAGACGTTCTAAGATATAAATCTTATTTTTACTATTCATCTGGTAAACCTGTCTATCAGTAAATCTCACAGAGAATTCTTCGTCGTCCGGGAAGCGTGCCTTCTCCTTCTTTGATAACAGTGCATATTTGAATTTCTCAACATAATCTACATCGTTACCTTCATATCTGATGATTTCTCTATGAAGTAGAAGGAATATTTTATTCAACGCATTCGTTGGTAAATCACAGATTGTTCGTCTGAATAGATAATTCTCTGTAATCAGAAATGTATCTGCAACCTGAGACATATCCAATTTTTCCTCATCATACAGTCTTAATACTTCAAGGAAGAATGGTCTGGTTACCGTTGTCTCCAATCTATTTAATCTGTAGATACATGAATCTAATACCTTATTTTTTGTGCCACCACAAAGCAAGATTTCGTAGCGTTTAGCATATGCAAGCAGCTCTTTCAAGAGTTCTTCTACTTCAATCGATTGCTGTTCGACATACTCCTTAAAACTGATATAAATCTTCTTCTGCGATGGTATTGCCATCTGCTTGACGCTCAAATAATCCCTTACAAAGGAACTAACGTCATACTTGGTGCACTCTTCAATTCGGTTCCAGTATTTATCATAGTATTCATCTTGTTCTTTTGAAGGAAGTCCCATTAAGATAAAGTTTCTGATTTTGTCACCTTCACTCAGATCAAGGCCAGTGGAATTCAGGCTTTCAAATATTAACTGTGGGTTATCCTCATTATTAAGCGTAATGTTAATAATCTCCAAACTGCAGATTGCATCAAACAGTTCATCAATCGTTATTTCCTGTTTCTGAATTCTTTCGTAAAAATAATTGTAGTTAGTAGTAAGATTTGACTCCCTGATATGTTCATCAACACTACTAAACAACTTTCCGAATGCTTTCTGGTCATTCTTTACAGGCTTTAGCTTAATACGGGTCTCCTCTGGCTGATATTTATCTACCAAGAAATCCTCGTAGATTTGCTTACCCAAAGATGAATCATTTGAAACTATTGCACCAGCATCAATGAGGTTATACATTGCTAAAAACAGCAATGAAACAGTTGTCAACCTCTGCTGTCCATCGATTACAAGAAACTCTGTATTTCTTCCTGATGGTTCATAAACAGAAACTAAGCTTCCAAAGAAATGACTTCTTCTTTTGTTTTTTATTACTTTAATAAGGTCATCATAAAGCTGTTTACAGTTCTCGGTCTTCCAGTCATAGTTACGCTGATAAACCGGGATTATGAAACGCTTCTTTGAGCCTTCCATGTATTCTATTAATCTACATTCTGAACCTTTCATGCGTCCTCCTCCAAAACAGTCACGATTTGCGATACCTTTTACTCATCGTCAAACGTATTAATATTTATCTGATCTGAATCAAGAGCTCCGATTGGATACTCACAAATCCATCCAGTAATATTAAGTACCTTGCCACAATATGGGCACACACAGTTTGATTCGCTGTCAAAACTATGAACTGCATCTGGACCCATACCATTATCCTTTTCAAAGCTACTTACATCATATACATATTCAGCTAAATCAACTTCAAACTCTGTGTTGCACTCCGGACATTGAATTGTTCTAACAAATGATAATCCTTCATCAATTTCCATACGATTGGCGACAACATCAAAATTGCGATCAAGTTAATCTAGTTCAGATTCATCATCGATAAACAGTCCCGGAACATTATATTTAATGCTGGCAGCCTCCCTCATAACACTTGTATTACCACAATGCAATAAAGAGCTATTTAATTTCAAATCTTCTTCATCACCATCATGAACAACATACTCGTCTTTATAATTACGGATATATATTGCAGATTCACGAGAAAAACCATTTCTTTGAAGTAATATAGTAAGCGGATTTGCAGTACCAAATTCCACATATTCATACCAGTTGTTATCGAATTCTACAACGTTATGCACCTTCTTATATTCATTTGAGAAACGCAAAAAGTAATTCGAAATACTAAATTATTCCATTATCCATAATTGTATGAATTGTATTATCCAATACCAAAGGTTCAAATCTTACATTCTTTTCACAATACTCATTTGATATTCTTAGCAGTTCAATGAATTTATTCACATATGAGAATACATTGCAAA
>CALBKL010000256.1 GCA_937895985.1 uncultured Solobacterium sp. | reverse complement strand
AGCGTCAGATGTGTATAAGAGACAGGATTATGTGCTTGGTGCAGTATCCAACACACTTACCAAGGAATATCTACCTTTGATTCAAAAAGCAAATGCAGTACTCATTGATAACTCCAGTGCTTTCCGTTTACAGGATGATGTACCGTTAGTTGTACCAGAGATTAACGGTGAAGATGCACGAGGTCATCATGGTGTAGTTGCTAATCCAAACTGTTCTACGATTATTGCCTTTATGGCACTTGCACCAATTCATCGCTTATCCAAAATCAAGCATGTAACTGCGACAACATTCCAAGCTGTTAGTGGTGCAGGTGTTGAAGGCATGCGTGAATTACGTGAGCAGATTTTACAGCTTGATAAGGGGGAAGAGGTTCATCCAAATGTCTTCCCAGCACAGATTGCTTATAACTGTATTGCCCAGATTGGTTCGTATCTAGACAATGGTTATACAGCAGAAGAAATGAAGATGCATAATGAGGGCCGTAAAATCATGCATGCGGATGATTTGCAGGTAAACTGCACGTGTGTACGTGTACCGGTATATCGCTCCCATTCAATTTCTTTGACAGTTGAAACAGAACAAGGACTATCCTTGGATGCGATTCGACAAGAGATGAAAAACTTCCCAGGTGTTGAACTCATTGAAGACCATGTTCCTACGCCAGTAGAAACTTCAAATCAAGACATTGTATATATAGGACGTGTACGCAAGGATACAAGTCGTGCAAATAGTATTAGTCTTTGGTGTTGTGGAGATCAGATTCGTAAAGGTGCTGCTTCCAATGCGGTTAGTATTATGACCTATTTAGAAAAAAGTAGATGATGTTTCTGTTAGGGTATTTTAGTTAGTTGTGCTAAAATATGACATATAGAGACAGAGAGGAGACAACTATGTTAAGTAGACTATTTGGTGCTCTTGCGGTGGCTGTCGGTGTTGGTGCGGTCGTTGCGGTAAAACTATTAAAAGATCAGAAAGAAACTGAAAATAAAGAAGTAGAAGATGATAATGAAGTACATTTTATAACCTTGTCAGATGGAGATGGAGTAGCACAGCCTACTTACGACGCAAGTAATCGTTCTCCAGAAGTACAGGAAGTATGTGGTGTATATCCATATCTCAATCCAGACTTCGTAGAAGAATTGCTAGCAGAAGCTAGTTCCCTAAATGGTATGTTTGAACAAGATACACTTGTGACAATTCATCACTATGTATCATTCGATAACGAAAAAAACCGTGAGGCTTTCTGTGATATCATGACGGCTGCTGGCTACGAATGTGCAGAAGAAGGTATTACAAAGAAGGTGTTCGTGGAAGATGGTGCTATTATCAGCGACATCTTAAACGTTGCCAACCAAACATCTGTATTGAACGGTAACTACCAGAACTACTCTATTCAGAAGTAGGAATAAACAAGTTTTCATAAGAAAAAAGTTGGAGTGAAAGCTTCAACTTTTTATACGATTTTATGAATTTGATGTAAATTTACTAGATTCAAGCCTGTAGTTTGAGTGTAAGTGAAAAAGAATGATATAATATGCACGCTTTGTAGAGATACAGAAGCTGCGTAAGAAGTACAGGAGATAAGAGCACATGGGGATTATAGAAGTAAAAAATCTCAGTTTTGCATATGATGAAAGTGCCAAGACAATTGATGAAGTTTCCTTTTCTATCGAGGAAGGGACCTATACAACAATTATTGGACACAACGGTAGTGGAAAATCCACAATTGCGAAGCTAATTGCGGGTCTTTTAGAGAAGGCTTCCGGTTCAATCATGGTTAATGGCATGGAATTAAATGTCGAAAACTTAAGTAAAATTCGTTCGAATATCGGTATTGTTTTTCAGAATCCAGATAACCAGTTTATTGGTTCAACGGTGAGAGATGATATCGCTTTTGGACTTGAAAACCATTGTGTTCCACAAGAAGATATGGACCAGATCATCGAAGAAAACGCAGCTTTAGTCGGCATGACAAAGTATCTGAACCAAGAACCTACACGATTAAGTGGTGGTCAGAAACAGCGTGTTGCGATTGCGGGTGTTCTTGCGATGAAACCAAAGATTCTCATCTTTGATGAAGCAACATCCATGTTAGATCCACAAGGGAAAGATGAAATTAAACGTGTAATTACTGAACTACACGGTGAAAGTAAACTAACGATTCTCTCCATCACACATGACATTGATGAAGTTGCTAAGAGTGATTATGTCATTGCGATGGATGGTGGTCATGTGGCAATGACAGGAACACCCAAGGAAATCTTTAAAGATCCAGAGAAGTTAAAGAAGATGAAGCTCGATGTCCCTTTTAGCTTAAAGTTGAGTGAGGAATTGCAGGCATGTGGTCTGCATGTTTCATCACATATTACACAGGAAGGACTGGTGGAAGAATTATGCCAATTACATTCGAGCATGTAAAACATATTTATAGCACCGGTACACCTTACCAATACGATGCTTTGCAGGATATCAACCTCAATATTACAGAAAATAAAATTACAGCGATTATCGGTCAGACAGGGTCTGGTAAAAGTACATTGATTCAACATTTAAACGCATTACTATTACCAACCGAAGGAACAATTCATATTCTTGATCGTACGATTAGCGCAAAGGAGACCCCAAAGAAACTCAAATCTCTGCGTGGGGATGTAGGTCTTGTCTTCCAGTTTCCTGAATACCAGTTATTTGAGGAAACTGTGCTCAAGGATGTTGCGTTTGGTCCAAAGAACTTTGGATGTACGGAAGAAGTAGCTATTAAGAAGGCAAAAGATGCGCTCAAGTTAGTTGGGCTAGGTATAGAAAACTATGAAAAGAGCCCATTAGAATTATCCGGTGGACAAAAGAGAAGAACAGCGATTGCGGGTATTTTAGCGATGGATCCAAAAGTCATTGTCTTGGATGAGCCAACGGCAGGACTTGATCCAATCGGTACAGTACAGATGATGGAGTTGTTCTATGCATTAAATCGTAAATATAACAAGACGGTGCTGATTGTATCGCATGATATGGAACAGGTATATAAATATTGTGATGAGGTGGTTGTAGTGGAAGATGGAAAGATTCGCTTCCACGATAGTACGAAGAAGTTTTTTGATAACCCTGAACTTTGTCGCAGTATGAATATCTTACCGCCAGCATTCATTCAGATGAAAGATAGCTTACGTAAGAGTGGATTTGAAATCCCGAATGAAATCGACGATATTCATTCGCTTGCGAAAGAAATTGTAAGGCAGGTGAAGAAACATGGGTAATTTTACACTT
>CALBKL010000255.1 GCA_937895985.1 uncultured Solobacterium sp. | reverse complement strand
TTGGCGGAAAGCTTAAAAGAGAAATATCCAAGTGGTAAGTTACTACGTTTATCCTTTACAGGAAATAATGCAGAGCAGCCAACGATTATCAACGCTGCTAGACTTGTACCATTTGAGATATCGATTGTAGAGTCAAATATCTCACAATCCTCTGTTGGACCAATGGGTGTAACATACATTCATATTAGTGGTGGAGTTGATAGTGACTACAACAAGTTTGTGACATACTTAACTGACAACAATGTCATAGTGGAGGTGCTCTAATGATAGGTGGCGTACTTAATTTAGATCAGCTATTCAAAGCTATCAATGAAACACTCTATATGACAGCCGTATCACTTATACTTGCGACAGTCCTAGGATTACTGATTGGTATTCTACTGTACTGTACACAAACAGGTGGATTATTCCAAAACAAGATTATCAATCGAGTGATTGATGTAATTATCAATGTATTACGTGCAATTCCATTTATCATCTTATTGATTATCTTAATCCCATTTACAAAGCTGATTGTAGGTACGATGTTAGGAGCTACAGCAGCCTTACCTTCACTGGTATTTGCGGCAGCGCCATTCTATGCACGAATGTGCATCATCGCATTCCAAGATGTAAACAAAGGTACCATTGAAGCAAGTAAAGCAATGGGTGCCAGCAATTGGCAAATTATTTTGAAAGTATTACTTCCTGAAGCATTACCATCTTTAATCTCAGGAATCACAGTAACAGGAATTTCCTTAATCTCCTATACAGCAATGGCAGGTGCCATCGGTGCTGGAGGACTTGGAAACCTAGCATACTTATATGGTTTTGCAAGAAGAAATGATTTAATACTTTATACTTCAACCATCATCATTATCGTCATTGTATTTGCAATACAGTGGATGGGTGATGCAATCGTAAAACGAATCGACAAACGATAAATATATAAAAAAGAAAAGGGAGAAAACTCATGAACAAGATTACAAAGATTATTGCAGCAGCTACATTCGCATTAGGCTTAACAGCTTGCGGAACATCCAAAAAAGAAAGTGCATCAACAACTTCTTCAGACAGCACAAAGTTAACAGTGATCGCAACTGCTAACCCACACGCAGTGATTCTAGAAGAAGCAAAGTCCATCTTAAAAGACAAGTACAACATCGACCTAGAAGTAACAGTTACTGATGATTACTTCATTCCAAACGAAGCAGTATCTAACGGAGAAGCAGACGCAAACTACTTCCAACACGTTCCATTCTTTGATAAAGAAAAGAAAGAAAAGAATTACAAGATTTCTAATGTAGGTGGAGTTCATATTGAACCATTTGGAATCTACTCTAAGACAATCAAGAATGTTTCTGATATCAAGGATGGTTCAACAGTTGTTATTTCTAACTCTGTAGCAGATAACGGTCGTATCTTAGCAATTCTTGCACAGGAAAAGTTAGTGAAGTTACCAGAAAACGCAGATGTATTAAACTTAACAATCGCAGATATCGATAACGACACAAACAATCCTAAGCACTTAAAGTTCCAGGAAGTAAAACCAGAATTACTCGCAACAGCTTATGAAAATGGTGAAGGTGACTTAGTAGCTATCAACGGTAACTTCGCAATCAACGCTGGTCTAAAGCCAGGATCTGACGCATTAATCCTTGAAAAGGCTAATGAATCTAACCCATATGTAAATATTATCGCTTGCCAAGAAGGTCATGAAAAGGATGAAAAGATTCAAGCTTTAGTTAAGGTATTACAGTCTGAAGAAATTCGTGAATTCATCAAGAAGAACTGGTCTGATGGTTCCGTTATCCCAGCTGAATAAGCATTAAGATTGGTCATGCATGCATAGTGCATGGCTTTTTTGTTGGAAATATTCAGATAAATATCAATTTCTCTTCACATGTACAATTTGAAGAAGAGTGCTATTCTAGATATAGATAGATTTGAATTAACATCTATGGAAAGGATGTAGTATGGAAATTAAAGAAACAGCCAGTGCGGGAACAATTGAAAAATGTGATTGCCTTGTAACAGTTTCAAAGGGAGAAGGGGATATCAAAATCAACCTTTCTTCAAAAGTTTTATATCAATATGGTGATAGTATCAGAAATATAATTCTTCAGACACTAAAAAAATTACATATAAACGATGTAACAGTTGATATTGAAGATATGGGTGCTTTTGAGTATGTGATTGTTGCTAGACTAGAAGCCGCAATCTATCGTAGTCAGAAACAGATGAATCAAATTCCATGGGGAGATTTACTACATGAATAATAAGAATCGCTTACGTCGAACGATGATGTTTCTAAATGCACAAAAGCCAAATTTACTAAAAGATCCATTTATTTACAAACCGGATTCTTTGATATTTGATTTAGAAGATGCAGTTGCACTAGGTGAAAAGGACGCGGCTCGTTTTGTGCTTGCGCATGCGCTTAAGAGTGTTGATTATCAAAACTGTGAGAAGGTAGTTCGTATCAATGGGATTGATACACCATTCTGGAAAGAAGATATCCGTTGTGCAGTATACGCAGGCTGTGATAGTATCCGTATTCCTAAGACAGAGTCAGCTGAAGATGTAAAATCAGTTGAAGCAGAAGTATTAAAAGCTGAAAAAGAAGCGGGTGTTGAAAAAGGTCATACCTTATTGATGGCTGCGATTGAATCCGCTAAAGGAGTTATCAACCTTAAAGAAATCTGTACAGCCTCTTCACGGTTGTTTGGAGTAGCACTATCTGCTGGTGATTATACAAAAGACTTACATACAGTCATCACTGGCACAGGTGTGGAACTTTCAGGTGCTAGACAGTTAATGGTGATTACCGCAAGAGCGACAGGTGTTCAATGTTTCGATACTGTCTATACTAACTTGGATAATATGGAAGGTCTAAAGGCTGAAACAAAACTAATTCACAATATGGGATTTGACGGCAAATCGATTATTAATCCAAGACAGATTCCAATCGTTCATGAAGTATATATACCAAGTCAAGAAGATATTATCTTTGCACAAAAAGTTGTGAAAGAGATTGATGAAAAACGTGCACAGGGTATCGGTGTATTTACTGTAGATGGAAAGATGATCGATGTGGCGTTCTATGATGGTGCAAAGAGAACGATTGCGCTTGCGAAAGCCGCAGGTGTATATCAGGAGGTGGACAATGCTTAATGCAGTAGGAAGAGAAATCCCACAAGAAGTATTAGATGAAACTGGAAAAACAATCTTTCAAGGAACATATCAATTTGACCAATACGAATATACAAAAGCACCTGTAAAGGCAAAAACTCGTATTGGTGGTAATGGTAGTAAGCTTGAAAGTAGTATTCAAGAAGTATTACAGAAGTGTAATGCGCATGATGGTATGACAATTAGTTTCCACCATCACTTCCGTGAAGGTGACCTAGTGGTAATGCAGGTGATGAATATCATCCATGAACTTGGGTATAAAGATATTACAATTTGTGCTAGTTCCTTAAGTAAAGCACAAGATGACCTTGTGCCAATGATGGAAGATGGTACTGTAACACATATTGAAACATCTGGTGTTCGTGGCAAGATTGGTGAAGCTATCAGTGAAGGGAAACTAAAGGGTATCGCAATCTTACGCTCTCATGGTGGAAGAGTTCGTGCGATTGAAACAGGGGAAACAAAGATTGATATTGCCTTTATTGGTGCCCCGAGTTGTGATGAGTACGGAAACTGCCGAGGTGTTGGTGGCAATAGTAATTGTGGTGTATTATCCTATGCCGCAATCGATGCAGAATATGCAGAGAACGTCGTGATTTTAACGGATTGTATTGTTCCATTTCCAAACTTTCCAGCAGATATCAGTATGACAAATGTTGATTATGTCATCAAAGTTGATGCGATTGGTGATGCGGATAAGATTGCGACAGGTGCGGCACGTCCTGTAACAGATATGAGAAAACTCATGATGGCGCAAAGCTGTGCTGATTTTATCGCATGTACACCAGCGTTTCAGGATGGGTTTTCATTCCAGACAGGAATTGGCGGAGCTTCTATCGCTACAGCACAATGTCTTGCGGAAAAGATGAGAGAGAAGAATATTCACATGAGTTTTGGCGCTGGCGGAATGTCAAAACCAATGTGTGATTTATTAGAAGAAGGTCTTGTAAACTGTCTTTTAGATACACAGGACTTTGATGTACCTTCGATTGAGAATTTAATTTCTAATCCCAAACATTACTCCATCACAACGAAGGAATATGCAGATCCTTTCTGCAAAGGTGCCGTTGTAAATAAATTAGACTTTGTCATTCTAGGAACTTTAGAGGCAGATATTCACTTCAACTGTAATGTTGTAGTAAGCTCCGAAGGAGAACTGATGGGTGCACAAGGTGGTCATCCGGATACAGCAGCTGGTGCGAAATGTACAATCGTCATTACACCACTTCTGCAAGGAAGAATTCCAACAATACGTAACCAGGTTACGACGGTTACTACACCCGGTGAAACAGTCGATGTCATCGTCACAGATTACGGTATTGCGATTAATCCAAAACGACAGGACTTATTAGAAGTTGCAGAAAACGCACATCTTCCTATTAAGACAATCGAGGAGTTGCGTGATATCGCATATCATATGGCAAAAGAACCTGCGCCATTAGAATATGAAGATAAGGTTGTGGCTATCATTGAAGCTAGAGATGGCACCATCATGGATGTCGTTCGAAAGAGAAAGGATAAAAACTAATATGACAATTGGTTTTCGTGCCTTTATAGACTTTGAAAGACCATCACAAAAACTTATTGAAGCGTATCGTAGCTTACCATCTGCTAATATTGGCGATTGTTGTTATAAGATGAACTGTATGTTTGATGGTATTCATTCCTTCAATGATATCCCACTTTGTGGTCCTGCCTTTACTGTCAAGGTTCCAGCAGGAGATAATCTTGTGGCACAACTTGCCTTAGACTATGCAAAACCTGGAGATATTATTGTGATTGATGGTGCGGGGTTTACCAATCGTGCTCTTGTTGGAGGAATGATGGTAGCCTACGCAAAGGAGAAACAATTAGGTGGTTTTGTGGTAAATGGCGCAATTAGAGATGTTGATGACATCAAGAATAGTCCAATTCCCGTTTATGGCATTACTCAAACACCATTAGGTCCATATCGCAGTGGTCCAGGTGAAATGAATGTACCTGTATGTTGTGGTGGTCAAGTTGTAATGCCTGGAGATATCATCGTTGGTGATCATGATGGAATTGTTGTAATTCCCCAAAAGGATGCGGAAGAATTATTGAAAGCTGTAAGAAATAACTTGGCACACGAACAAACAGAGATGAAACAGATGAAGAGTGGAACATACACAATGCAGGAGCATCAAAGAGAATTTCTTGAGAAATTCTTGAAAAATGGTGGTGTCTTTAAATAGAAAAGGATGGATTGGAGAATGTCTGATAAAAAGATATTCTCCAATTTTTTTACATAAATATAAAATTGACCTTAAACATCAATGAAAAAAGGGAAACAATTATAAAAACACAGCGCAACAAATACAAATATCATGTATGATATTTGTAATGTAATAAGAAAGTAGGAGATTAGAATGGCAGATAAAATTATCGTCTTAGATTTTGGAAGTCAATACAATCAGTTAATCGCACGACGTATTCGTGAATTTGGAGTTTATAGCGAACTTCATCCAGGAGATATGACACTTGCAGAAATCGTTGCAATGCAAGATGTAAAGGGAATTATTTTCTCTGGTGGACCAAACAGTGTTTATGAAAAGGATGCACCTAAGTGTGATCCAGCTATCTTCACATCAGGCTTACCTATTTTAGGTATCTGTTATGGTATGCAGATGACACACTTCATGAATGGTGGAAATGTTACACCATCTGACAAGAAGGAATATGGTCGTACAGAGATTACAGTAGATACAACATCTCCATTATTTGCAGGTTTACCTGAAAAGCAAATTGTATGGATGAGTCATGGTGATCAAGTATCTACACTCGCAGAAGGATTCCATTCCGTAGCAAGCAGTGATACATGTCCATTTGCGGCTAGTGCAAACGATGAAAAGAAGATCTACACACTACAGTTCCACCCAGAAGTACGTAACTCTGAGTATGGATTAGATATGTTAAGAAACTTCGTATTCAATATTGCCAAGGCTGAAAATAACTGGACAATGAAAGATTTTGTAAACCAACAGGTAGAAGAAATTAGAGCACAAGTTGGTGATGATAAGGTATTACTAGCATTATCCGGTGGTGTAGACTCATCCGTAGTAGCTGCTTTATTAGATAAGGCAATTGGCAAGAATCTATACTGCATGTTTATTGACCACGGTCTTTTACGTAAGGGTGAAGCAGAAGGTGTTATGGAAACATTCACACGTAACATGTCACTCAATCTCATTAAGATTGACGCAAGAGAACGTTTCTTGAATAAATTAGCTGGTGTATCAGACCCTGAAGAAAAGCGTAAGATTATCGGTGGAGAATTTATCTACACATTCCGTGATGAAGTAGCCAAACTCTTACAAGGAACAGATATTAAGTGGTTAGCACAAGGAACACTTTATACAGATATTATTGAATCAGGCACAAAGACAGCACAGACAATTAAGTCACACCACAATGTAGGTGGCCTACCTGAAGATATGAACTTCAAGCTCATTGAACCATTAAATAAGTTGTTCAAAGATGAAGTACGTGCATTAGGTACAGAGTTAGGACTACCAGAAGAAATGGTATGGCGTCAACCATTCCCAGGACCAGGACTTGGTATCCGTGTGCTTGGAGAAATCACAGAAGAGAAGCTAGAAATCGTTCGTGATTCAGACTTAATTCTACGTGAAGAAATCCGTAATGCAGGACTAGAAAGAGATATCTGGCAGTATTTTACATGCTTACCAAATATCCGCTCTGTAGGTGTTATGGGAGACCAACGTACATACGACTACACAGTCGTTATCCGTGCAGTTACATCTATCGATGGTATGACAGCAGACTGGGCTAGAATCCCATACGATGTACTCGATAAGATCTCCACACGTATCGTAAACGAAGTGAAACATGTTAACCGTGTAGCCATGGATATCACATCCAAGCCACCGGGAACAATTGAGTGGGAATAGAAGATATTTTACTGAAAATGGCTTATTTTAAAGGCTTATAGCATATTGGAATACGCGACTGGAACAAAATTGGGTAAAGATTTCAAAAAGAATAAATCCAATAATTGTTCAAAGTGGCTTGCAATTGAATATAAAAAATTAGACCGTAGCTTAATTGTTACGGTCTTTTTGACTCTAGTGCTATTTCTGCTTGTATGTGAAGCATATGATATCGCAAAGGAGACATATTCATTAGCTGCCCGATAAACAGGGGTTTGTTAGGCTGTAAATGGTTTGAATCCATATAACAAACATTTTGGGAAGTCCATATATAACAACATTATAGATTCAGATTCCCAATAAATTCTCTAATTTGATTATATACCGGGTTATCAATGTGGGGATATGCTTCAAGCACGTTATTTGTCCATTCTGGTCCGTGCCCTCCAATATCTTTAATGAAGCATTCCAACTCCCCAACTGGAACAATATGAATGCCGTTTAGCTGTAACGTTTCGTTCAATCGCCTAAAAGCCTGAGCTGCATCTCCAGATGGAATAGCAGTTATTCCTGCCGATTTGATTGTCTCCCATTTTGAAATAGTACTAATAACTGTGCGTATTTCTTTTATTTCTCGATTTGATAAATCTTGATTTTGAGAGCCATCAATGATTCTGTTAATACTTGTTTTGGCATCATTTCTATTGACTTTTTCTTTTTGACTGTGCAAATTCCCTACAATAGTGTTGTAATCACTTTGAACGGTTGTCCAGTCGATTCCAAAAGCTTCTACAATCCCCTTAAATACTGCTTCATCATTCAGTACATCTATGTCTGCTATCAATTTTACGTCAATTTTCAATACCCGGAGTGCCAAAGCAATCTTAGACATACGCTGCTTACCACCACAATGAATAAAAAGAGTCTCTGAATACTTTCCAGATAATTGTTTAAGGTAGCTTTCAACAATTGAATACATTTTACAGTCAGAATCACTCTCACACAAAACAACAGAGTTATGAAATAAGCTAGACATTATGTTGGAATATTTTAGCAAAGGGTCATTCCATACATCTTTGAATCTATCATTATCAAGAACCAAAAAGTAATTTGTGTCATCTTTTCGAGTAATTCTAATGATTTTGATTCGTTCTGGACAAACCTCTAATAGACCCTTAATGATTTCTTCACTATGAGTTGAAATGAAGCATTGCTGTTTGTCTGATAACGTTTGACCGATTATTTGACCCATAATGTGCGCCTGAGGCGGATGAAGAAAAGATTCAGGTTCATCAATTAGAAAGGTACAAAAGTAGTCAAGCATCAAATAGAGCAAAATCCCAGTAAAACTTTTTATACCATCTCCTTGATTTTGAACCTGTTTATAAGTCTCGAGTATATCCGCATAAGCTTCCTGCCGTGCTTGCTCATCTTCATACTCTTTATCAAATCTTACTGGTTCACCCACACAAAGCGGAATTGTAGATCCATTTAGGATATTTGGAGTAACCTCAATCCCAAAGGCTTTCTTAAAATTATCTGATATCCACTTCCGATATTTACTATCAAATGCAGCATAGTGAATAGGGTGTTGCTTGGGTGAATTTCTTGTTATACTGTTGGGTGCATTACAAATTGTTAATCGTGCAGTTGTATCCAAATTAGCCACAAATAAATTTCGAAAATCGTCAAAGTAGGGGGTTGTTAGAAAATACTCATTTGTGTGCTCATAATAAGTGAAATTTCGCCCGAGAACATTATATGAAGTATATGAACCTTGTGGTTGTTTTGGGGAAATATTATCAAGCAAATCTTTGATTTGAGTAGTATATTTTGTTATAGCAATATCTGACACAACTGTAGTTGGGATTTTTTTTGAAGACAGTGCATAAATATCTTTTAGGGATTGACTTTTTCCGGCGTTATTTGGTCCTACAAAAATAATAATGTCATTTTGTTGGATATCTACATAAG